>CAYRNU010000001.1:0-29533 GCA_964425795.1 uncultured Candidatus Saccharibacteria bacterium
AGCGGTGTCAGGAGTTCCAGGGTTGAAAGCAACAACTTGACGGTACATTGAATCTGGATCTTCTGGCTTCTTAACCCAGTCACCAATCGATAAACCTTTAAATGTTCCCGCAATACCTGTAACAACGTTTGTGTTTGCTGTCCATGTAGCTGAGAAAGACTTATTGTTAAATGGTCTAGTCGTAATCAACTCATCAGTGGCTGAATCATTGAAGATCATGATTGAATCATTATCTACAGCGATAACACGGAAACGACCGTTGTTATTAGACTTAAATGTAGTTCCACCGATGATTACATAATCATCTACGGCAACACCAGAATCTAAGAAACGTGGTGATTCACCATCTTGGCGAGAGATACGAACCATACCGTTAAAACCTAATTTTTGTAGGCGGTAACGAGTAGGTACTAATCCATCTTTAATAACAGATGCTCCAACTGAAGCTTCAGCGAAGTCAGCGCCAGCAGATGCAAAAGTAAATGAGTTAGCATTTAGCACTGTAATAGGTCCGTAAGCACTATCAACTAAATTATTAGAATCTTGTAAGTTAACAGTATCACCAGAGTTCATAAAGTGAGGAGCTGAAGCAACAACTGTAACAACGTTAGACGTACGGCTGATAGCTGTAACATTTACACGTGTTGAGTGTGCTAAATTCCACTTGATGATTGGAGTAGGGCAGATTTGAACTGTATTACCAGAACCAACTGCAGTAGCAGACATAGCTTTACCGTATGGATTTACTACATCGAAGTAGTTAGATGCATCGTTTACAGCTATGATTGGAAGACCAGCAACTAAGCCATCTCCACCATTACGTACTTTATTTCCTTGAGCCCAAGATAATGTATTACCGAAAGCAAATACTTGATCACCAGCACGAACGTCACTTAAAGTAACAGATCCACCAGAGTGTGTCCAACGCCATACGAAACCAGCAGGACGACCATAAGATCCAGAAACATCAGTGATAGCAAATGTAGTTGCAGCAATAATGTTTGTAACCTTAGGGTTATAGTTATATTCAATAATATTAGATGACGGGTTTGTAACAGTAATAGAGTCACTAGTAATTAAACGACTCAAGCGTTTAGCGCCAGCATCATTTTCAACCTTGATATAATCACCAACGTTAAATGTATCTGGGAAAGCTGGAACCTTCATTAATAAATAGTTACCAGAAACATCAGAGGCTACTTCAGATTCACCGAAGATATAAGCTTGAGCTTTATTAGCGTTACCACCAATAACTTCAATTGCTCCTGCAGAACCAAGTTGTTTAGACGTGATCTGTACATTACGGCGATCGTTAGAGATGCGAACATCAGAAACGATAGGTAATTGAGAAAGAGCCTTTTGAGTAAGGTGATGATGAATATTAGTTACAGAAACTGGGATCAATTTGAATTGTTCACCAAGATCTGAGATGTCATCGTTTGGTGCAGTATCCATCGCATAAACAGATGGAGCAACTCCGTTAAGAGTAGACACGCCTTTTAATGTAAAGTTAGGATTAACGTTAGCAAACGCCTTAACCCAGTTAACTCCATCATATAAGTTAATATGATCGCGTGTAGCCAATGAAGTAGGATTGTGTCCATAACCTAAAGCAGTAGAGTTACCACCGTAAGTATAGAACTCCTGTCTTGTAGCTCTATCAATTGTAAGTGCTGGATTTCCAACAGGAGATATTGCAATGATTTGACCAGCGTTAACTGTATCAGCAATCGTTTGAACGTCGTTTCCTACAAGAGGGAAGAATACTACGTTACCAGCATTAGTAATTAACTCTGCAGCTGACAATGAACCTTGTTGAGTAGTTGATACTGCAAAGCCAGAAGTATTAGCGGTTGCGTCAGGTACGTTACCATCTGCCACATTAGTGATAGTGATTACTGGACCAACATTAGAAGCATTAAAAAATAAATCTGGGTTAATAACCGCAACAGTAGCAGCAGCTACAGTAGTTGCATTATCTCCATAATTGACCCCAGGGACACGAATAGAACGGTTTGCACCATGGAATGGTTCTTGCGTTCCGTCATCACCTACGTCATACCAGACAGCTACAGATCCATTCTCATCATTGATGATAAAGTATTTACCGTCAAGAGTGTTATCCGCAGTACCGTTTACTGAACGAGCAGTTGTAAATCCAGAAGTACCGTTAGAAGGAACTGGAAGAGATCCGTTAACTAAGTTAGTTAAAGTGATTTGGTTGCCAATTACTCCAACAGAGTAAGCATTATCAAGTGAAATAACTGAACCAGTCTTAGTAGCAACTACAGAAGCAGAATCACCTGTCACTACAGTGGCAACCTTAATAGCACGGTTAGCGCCATGAGATGGAGGTGGATTACCTGCATTATTCAAGTCATACCAAACAGCAACTGTTCCTTGAGAATCGTTTACGATAAAGTATGTTTGATCTAACGAATCAGCAACATCAGCCACAGTATCGATAGTGTATTGAGTAGCAGTTCCGATTACATCAGCTACCGCAGTAACTTGAGTAATCTCTGGAGCACCAGGAGATGTAGCACTTGCTGTTGGATTGAAAACACGTACTGTGAATCCAGACTTAGCTTCAACACGGAATTGACCCATGTTAGCGTTTGAAACCCCAGAGCCATCAGAGATAGATAAAACATCTCCAACTTGTACGGGTGCCAAGTTACCAGCAGAGAAAGTGTAATCGTAATAATTTCCTGTAGATACAGATCCATTAGGGAAATTAGTAGAAGTATCAGGGTATGGACCTTGTACTGCAATAGTGTAACCAGATGCGATAGCAGCTGCACGAGCAGGACCAGAACCAAAGAAGTATGAATACATACTGTATGAAGGTGAGTTCAAGAATGTAGTCGTAGGAGCTTGATCAACAGATGTTGGATACTCGATAGAGAAACGTAATTTCTCACCGTTAGGTCCGTACTGTTGAGATCTAACGATCATCTTTCCGCCAGAACCAGCTACGCCACCAGTTGAATACCAATTGCGAGCTCTCATCCAAACAGCATAATCGCTGAATTCAGTATTGTTGATATCTTTACCCCAAACTGTTAAGTTATTGAAGTCGATACCTGGTTCATTATCTTGGTCAAATGCAGAGAACTCTGTTGTAGTTGGCAAGAATGTTCCGCCACCAGATCCAGAGTTTACGCGACCAGTACGAGCCATGCGAACGTCGATAGTTTTAATTGTAGCGTCTTTGTCCATTACGACAACGATGCTATCTTCTGAAGAAATGTTAACTGGACGAACTAATTCAACTTCGTCTCCAGTTACCCAGTCAAGTTCAGTACGAGCAACACCTTGTTGAGTTCCAACTTGGTCAGATGCAGGTTTAGCTTTGATTGTGCGGAATTGACCACGGTTTCCACCGCGTGTTCCAGAAACATAATCATCAAAAGCTGATTGAGATAATTCAGTAGCTTGTAAAGTCTCACTGTAAGTTCCAGTAAATGGAGGAGCATCTGGAACAGCATTAGCTGTTAAAGAACCCTTAGCGTCAGTATAAGTGTGACGACCCAAGAATACGTTTGTTCCTACTGGAGCTGTACGTTTAAACAGACCCACTAAAGACTTATCAGAGATGCGTGTAGCTACGTGAGGTGGGTTACCAAACTGAGCAGTTGCAGTTTCAGCAAAGATAACTGAAGCGTTAGCAATTGAAACCGGAACAGCGATACTTCCACCCTTTTCAGTAGTAGAAGTAATCTTAATAGAATTAGATTTATAAATAGTAGCTAAAACACCAGCAACATCTTTATTTAAAGAGTCAACAACGCCTGTGATCGGTTCAGCAGGAGGATTGTCAAGGTATGAACCGCGCCAGATTTGAGGGAAACCATCTGTCTCGAAAGCTTTAATATCTAAAGAATCAGAGATAGTGATGCCAGCTTCAGGAACAACTCCAACATTATCAACGTCTACGTAAGTGTCTACGCCTTGTGATGTGTGTCCGCCTTTAGCTTTAATTTTGAATAATCCAGAGTTTGCAGCAGATACCCAACCAGCCGTTCTTTGAACGATGTAGATATAATCACCTGGTTTTAATGCAGCAAAAGCATCAGCAGTAGCAGACAAGATTCTCATCGTGCTTGCACTTGGATTGCTGATTGTAATTGTAGATCCAATTAATAGAGGCACCGCAACTTGGTTACATACAGTAGAGTCAACTACTAGAACCATTTCAGCAGGGCGACCAGAAGCATCAGAAGCTAAATTATAAGTTCCTGTTGTAGTTGCAGCAGAGATATTGAATCCCTTAGCATCTTCAACACCAGCAGAGAAATTATCACCTGGCAATACATCCGTAAGGATACGTAAGTTACCAGTTTGACGATTTAATTCAAATTGGGCTGTTTGACCAGCACTCTCTAGAGGTAGATTAGGGAACCATTTATTTAATAGAGTTCCACCACTTACAACGATAGAGCTATCAGCTCCTTCTTTGTTAGAGCGGATAATCATAGTTTGAGATGGAGTAGCTTCTGCAGTTAATCCAGCGAACTTGTCGTTGAATACTGCAACCCAGTCATCAATAGTTAATGAAGCAAATGAAGATGCCCCAACGAAGTCAGATAAAGCAAAAGCTCTATCTTGAGCTGGAGTACCATCAACAGCAATAATGATATTGCTCGTTGTGTTGATATTCCATTGAGCAAATGAAGCTGTTTTTAATTCAGCTGATTTACCTTTCTCGTGAAGACGTGTACTGTTTTGATATAGAGCAATATAGCTGAATTCATCAGTAGGGAACTTCAAGATAGTGTTTGCATATAAAGTTTCGTCATCAGTATCTCTCAATGGAGCAACTTGGATGATCTCAGCGTCATGGGCAACTGGATATAAAAGAATATTAGCTGACTTATTTACGAAGCGAGCTTTGAATAAAGTAGAGTTAGCATTTAAAGCAACAATAACTTCAGATAACGTAGCCGCAGAGATATTTAAGAACTGGCTAGTACTAAAGAAGATCGTTTCTTCCTCACCGTCAACGATAACACGCAAGAATGAACCATCTTTCAGTGTGAATGGGCCTTCTTCTACGTTAATAGCTTGTGGACGTGGAACAGGATAGTTAGCAAGTTGTAAGAACTCTTCAGTTCCTTCAGCATTAGATAAAAGCTTATCTACTGACTGACCAGCGAATGAAGGCTGGAATCCAGATCCATCATCGATATAAAGAATAGAAGGGTCACCAACTTTAACTGGCTCAGTGATAACTGCAGAAGCAACTTGATTAGAGTCATCAGGGTCAGAGACTCCGATAACTGAAGCAATGATACTTGGAGCTGTACCGCGAGCAAGAGTGATTGAATATGATTTAAGTCTGTTTCTTAATTCAACATCTGTCTCGATATCGCGACCAGAAGAGAATGAAGAAGTATTTGTAACAGCAGCGCCAGTAAATGGAACTACGTCGAAAGCAGTAATAGTGTTAATTCCAGCATTACCTAAGCTACCAGCTACTAAAGCGATAACCTCAACACCCTTAACAACGTCTTCACCAGAAGGAATAACAGCATCTCTTAAAGTGACGTATTGCACCTCAGGGTTCTGATTATTCGCAGGGATCTTAACTACCGTGCCGGCAGCAATCAATCGATCTGGTTCACCCTGGGAATCAATAACGATATCAGAAATTAAATGATCCTTCTGTAAAGCAGAAGCAAGCGTAATTTCAGAGTATGTTGGGAAAACAGTGATAGAAGTATAGTTGATTGGACCTTCAAATGATTGAGTTCCACGACCAATATAAAGAGTTCCAGTAGCTGACCAACCTGTAGTGTTATTTACATACAGCTTAGTTTGTCCAGCAATAGGGGCAGGCTTAATAACGTAAAGACCAGTTGAGCGCTTAGTAATGTTTGAATTAAGGATGTTAACAAGACCAGAAGCTTTAATAGCTGCACGGCGTGTTAATCCAAAGTCACCAGCTTTAGCATCAAGATCGTTATTCTTGATAGCATCAATGTTTAGAAGTTCTAAAACATTAAGGATAGCAGTATTGTTCTCAAAGTCATTAGCAGCCGCAGCTTCTAACAATGTAAGGAGGACAGATCCTGCGTTAAGGTCATTAAGTGGAGTCTCCGCAATAATCTTACGGATCATGTCACCTAGAATTTGATTGAAACTCTTAATTTGTATAGCCATTGCTCACCCGTACTATATTGTACTACGCGGTTAGTGGAGTCATGAGTTATTAACTGTAAAGCTAATAGGGATTACTTGGGTCCCGCCGGCTAACCTTACAGATAAGCTAATTGCTAATGCTCCTACTCCCTGACTGGTCGTGCTGTTCACTAAGTAGTCGACTGCTAGGTCTTCTACTCTGTCGAACCGGCTATCGGCCTGAATCTGAGAGACGATTGATTGACTTATAAGCTCTTTAATATCGTCGATATTTGAGTTCTTGTTTCCTACCACATTAACCAGTCCATAAGAAGGGTGATAGCGTAATGACCCTAGTTCTGTAATGATTTTAAGCTTAATAGCTTGGATAGCGTTATCAAGTCCATAACTTAATCTAACATCCCCATTTGTAGTGAATGTAAGGTCACCATCTGCGTCTAGGGCTAGATCGATTTTAGCTCTCTTTTCATCTTCAGCTGACTTAGCTAAGAACCAAGGAACGTCGTCATTGCGGTCGTCTGGTAGAGCTTGCTGAGAAGGGATAAGCACATAAAATGAGCTATTGATGGTATTTGGGGCAAATACTCTAATATAAGCACCGTCAGCGATTTGGAATCGATTCATATCTCGTTTGCCATCTAATTCTAAGATGATCTCACCAGAAACAGGGACCTGTCTAATACTGATAATAGTGCGTTGATCAACTACAACCTCAGTAGAGCTTTGTAGGAAAATTTGCTGATTGATATAAAGTTTATCGATGTTTAAATTACCGGTAACGTCAGTTTCATCCAAGTTTATTTGGTTTCCTGATCCGTTTGATAACAATGGAATACGAATACCAACCTCATCGATATAAGGCGGTTTCAATCCGTTTGCGATAGCGATGTCGATCCACTTGTTTGGATCTCCAAGGTATCTATTAGCTAGGCTCTCTAAACTCTCACCATAGTTGATCTTTACTAACTTACCAGACTTATATTGTCCAATGTTTACATCTGGGTTATTAGCGTTGGCACGGGCCAAAGCAAAAGGATCGATTGATGAGTCCACTGCAAATAAGTTTGCAAGGATAAAGTCACAAGTCTTAATTGACTGTTCTAAAGTTAATAAGTAGTTAGCTTCAACGATTGTAGCGTTGATTTGAGGCGGAATAGAGCTCTTTCCAAATGCTGCATTATATGTCTCATCACTAAGGCCATAAGTATCAGTCACACGATCTCTATAATCTATTACAGATTGTTTTGCAGCAACGAAGTTATTCTTAGAGAAAGCACGAACACGGGCCAGCTCTTGATCCAAGATACGCTTCTCTTCATTAGTAAGATTGATTCCTTGAATACGAACGTTATCAAAGATAGCGTAGAAACGGTAAAACGTTTGAGCGTCCTGGAATGGATTTAAGCGTCCACCACTATCTCTTTGATAATTGATGAATGCAGAAAAGTCTTTAATTTGTTCATTTAAGAAGTCTGGGTTCATAGACTTAGCCATCGCTCTCACGATATTAGGTTTAATGAATTCCCATGATTCTTTGAAGTATTGCCAACGTAATGGAATGATTGAAGGCACATCTGCAAGAGTCAAATTGTCGCCACCTCGGTCTCTCAACCAAAGGTTAACATCTGCTATACTTTTGTACGCTTCACCTATCGTAGCCATTATCTACCTAACACACTAATTCCACCAACAGCAGAACCGATAATCGATTTAGCTTGGCCAGAAAGTGATTTAATATCACCAAGAACTGAAGAGCCATCGACTCCATTAATTCCTAGTTCTGAATAACGTTGTTGTAAGTCATCAGCAATCTTATTCTTTATACCTGTTAAGTTATAACCACGCAACTGAATTGAGTAGTTATATAACATAGGATTAGTAGCGTCTTTACGCATAGTAAAGCTACGAACCACTACGTCGTACTGATTATTATCTTTGTAATTGAAGAAAGTCAATGGGTGTTCTTTGCGATCTGTTTGAGAACTAACACCAGCAGCATCTTTCTTGTATTGTAAAAGGAAGCGGTATAGGTTGTGGAAAGCCGCATAGCCGCTCTCGTCAACTGCAACACCAGTTTGAGCTTTAGGTCCACCATCTAATAAGTCAGCAGCCTTGTTTTTAATTTGATTGATGGCGCCAAGAGTCTTAGCGAAGAATCCGCCAGCGCTGATGCTTTGAGCTACAGCGACACCGCTACGGCCAGGCTTATAAAGACTTCTATATAAAGTAGAAGAATCGTCGCCAGCTCCAGGATTTACGAACTTAGGGGCAAACCCAGTTGTTCCTTCAATTGTAATGTCCCAATAGCGAACATCAGAGTGTTCTTCAACTGTTCCATATAGTGTTGTAACAACGTTAGTTGCAAAGTTCGTATTTACTTGAATATTGCTAGGATTGATTGGTAGGAACATAGTAAATACGCCACCGTCTCTTGTAGTTGTTTTAAAACCATAAGGCTTGGCTGTATACCAGTTTTGCTTCTCTACTTTGTAGAGACCTTCCATCTGGTTAAGTAGATCAGAAACGTCACCGGCGTCACCTTTAGGGGCTGCACCGACTGGTTTAGGTCTATTAAAAATTTCTGTTAAATTGGAAATACTAAAACTCATAAGTTAATTATATAGCAACCTTAGTTAAAGGCTACCAGTGATCTCCTTGATCTTCTGTTGAACCTCTACAACGCCATTCCATTGAGGTGAAGATCCTATTGCTGAACAAGGGCCCACTGGAGAGATTGGAATAACCTTACCTAATGCCTCAATCATTTGGAACAATTGATCTAAAAGCTCAATGCCCTCTTTACCGATAGCTACTTTAGGAGAGTTAATTTTTACAGAAGTAGAAGCCTCAAGCTTAAACTCCTTAGTCTTCCCATTAATCTTGTCATCAGAAACGATATCTAATACCTTACATTTCAACTCGACTTTTTCGTCTTTCTTAGTTAGTGTAAGTTTAATCTTGCCAGAGTTAACAGTGATAGTCCCTTTAGGTTTATCTATACGTAGATTTTGAAGACCATTCTGATCTTTATCATTTATCTCAATGCTTCCCGTCTTATCGAATTGAAAGAACGACCCTCCAACTTTTTCATCATAAGTTGGCTTTGGAAGAGTTTTGTTCGGTTTTTCATCAAGCTTCTTGATGTTAGTAGGGACAGCCTTGAATGTGAGTTTATATTCGCCGTTTTCGTTGATCGTTGTTTCGACGCCATTAAACTCAGAAGCATACTGTGGTCCTTTCGTAATATCAAGTGTTGATTTTCTAGCTGGATGGATTAATCCGCCAAGAATAATAGCTTCGCGAGACTCCCCATTAAGGAATGCAACTAGTACTGTGTCACCAGCTTTAGCATCGAATGCTCTAACTGGATCTGGTTTATCATCAAATTTATAACCATGATTAACTACGTCTTCATAGTTAAACGCCCCACCGAAACGTCTTAATAGACGAGCATTTACCTCAATAGAGTCATTTCTATCTTG
This sequence comes from uncultured Candidatus Saccharibacteria bacterium, assembly GCA_964425795.1. Classification (GTDB taxonomy): domain Bacteria; phylum Patescibacteriota; class Minisyncoccia; order Phycocordibacterales; family UBA1006; genus CAYRNU01. The sequence goes on from CAYRNU010000001.1 coordinate 9,627, forward strand.
AATCTCTACAAGGTACTTAATGTCAGAAGTTCTTTCCTCACGGAAAACCTTCTTGACAATACCAATGCGCATGTAAGGGTCTTTATCGTTTACGGCACTATAGGTTTTACTATTCTGCCATATTGAACTATCTTTTACTGTTTTAAATGGACTGTTCATTAGTTATCTACCTTTTGACCACGTCCAACGCGCTGTGGATCTGGATCTGTAGAGTCTGAAGTACTAATAGTATTCAGTCTATTTCTGTCTCTTGGTTGAGATACGCTAGTTGCAGCTTGATCTAACATGCCATCACCGAACGTAGATCCATCTGGATTGACAATGATTCCACGTACAAACTGAATAGTCGTTCTATAAGAACGAGCACCATCAGCAGATACTGTGAAGCTATGAGATACGTTTTCAACATGAGCTAACACACTCACACCGTCAACAGTGCCTTTTTGAACTAGCTTAGCATTGAAGTTAGGATTTGGGTTAATCAACCCAATATCAAATTTAATATTATTTCCTACGCCGATATACTCGTTTTGACCATGCAATACAATAGTCCCATTAAGCATTCTATGAGTACCGAAGTACCATTCGCGTAAGAGTTTAGTCCAAACTTCTAATTGGTCCCAATCGATTCCAACATCGTTAGCTAGACCGGTTGCAGTACCTTTAGAAGGAAATTGTTTAGTATCGAAAATGAGAGGTCTAAAACCTTCACGGTTAAAAGAATCTTTGTCGTAAGCTTGAGCTTTACGCTTATACCAGTTAGCTACTATTTCGAACTCTTGGAATTGAGGTTTAATCTCAACGAAGTTGAACTTATCTCTCCAGTTAGTTCCAGCATTAACTGAAATAACTTCCATTACATCTATATCGTGAGTCTTAACATATTGAAAATAAGATCTTAAGGTATCAGAGCTTCCAGCTTGCGGGTCAAACCCTTGAAATGAGAAAGGTCTAATACGATTATAAAGTTTTAATTGAACGCCTTCATCTGTCCACTTAAGGTCAGTAAACATCTCGTTCAGGGCTGGATTACTATTTTCTAACAGAATCTGCCAAAGAGTATGAGTTCCTTGAAGAGAGAATGGGTCAATAAAGCCGACTGCCTCTTTGTGATCAAAATACTCATCGTCACTCTTAAGTGAACCAGTAGTTAAAGATAATAAATCTTTCATCTCTATAGATGTAATAGGGTTTCCATCTTTATCTAAGAAATTAAAGAATTTGGCCATTTCAGCAGGAATAGAAAATTCATAGATAGCATTAGCAAGACGACCTACCTTGCTTTCATCTTCCGTGTATCCACCGACAGTCTTACCCATAACACCTAAGATGCTAGTTAAGTTTTCAACTACGGCAAAGCTTTGTGGAGAACCGTTCTTACCAAATAATGCATTTCGGATAGCAACGGCAGCACCATTACCTAAACTTTGTGGATCATTCGGCTCTGCAATTAAGTTATCGATATAAAGAGTCGAGTTAAAAACCGTTCCCCAATCAACACCAGAAACATAATATAAAGTTTTACGAGTACCGTCGTCATCTACTGTTGTTTCGCAGCGAACTGACTCGATACGACCAATCATCTTGACTTGTTCAGGGTTAGCTGTCTTTAAGTCTTCTTCTTTAATTGGGATGTTAGACATCATGATGCAGCACCAGCTACCAGTTGTCAAAGTAGATACCCAGTTTTTATAAGGAGCTAAGACTAGATTAAATTGTCCATCAGGTTGTCCTTTAGATTTAGACGTCTGAATAGAAACACATGACAGAGTAGAAACGATAACCGGTAGATTTTCTTTCTCTACTCCAATTAAGTCATCTACACCTGTTGCATCAAATGAACCAGTTGGAACACCTACGCGATCAACGTAGTTCCAAACAAGTACAGCAGCATGTGGGGTTTTAATCTTATGGCCGCTCATTATTATTGATTAACCTCATCTTTACGTTGGTTCAAGTTAGTTAATCCCTCAGGAACGACAGGATTAGAGTTACTTGTTAAACCAGCTCTTGTAGATAACATTTTAACAGCAGCGTCGAACTTTGTAACGCTCTGATCAAATTTACCAGTAGACGCTTTAAAATCCTTAGCAAATTCGCTAGCCGCAGTCTTAAATGTATCTTCGTTACCTACTCCACCCTTTTCAAACTTAGATTGTAAGTCTGTAAAAGTTTGAAGTGCTTTAGTAAATCCACCTAAACCATTTGAAGCTGACAATGCAGCCTCAGAAAGCTGTTTAAACCCAGATGTACGTAAGTTATCCATCTGTTTCTTAATGTCATCAACTCCGCCACCAGAAGTAAGTTCTTTACCTGTTGCGCCGTTAACCATTGGAGCCGAAACACCTTGGATCTCACGTAACAATTCAGCCCCGCCGCCTTTTCTAATTCTAGAAGCACCAGCGTTGAAGTCCATCAGCTCTTGACCAGACAAAGTACCTTTGTTGATCTTATCTAAAATACTGTCAGCATTCAATCCCATTGGTCTCGCAGCAGATTGAACTAATTGTAATTGCTTTTGTCTTAACGTAGTTTCAACTGCCTGATTTGCTTGACCAGGAGCTATATTTATACCTTGGTTACGGAAAGCCTCTGAAGCTTTTGCTGGGTCACCCTGCAAAGACTTCAATGTAGCAATATCAAAATTACTTTGTAAGTTGATTGCTCCAACTCCACCAAGATTCATACCTTTACCTGCGAAAGCTTGTTGTAAGCCCGCAGTATTAGCCATACCAGTGAAAGTTACTGAAGCATTAGTAGTTGTCTGCCTAGTAATCTCTTGAGCTGTCATAGCTTGAGATAGTGCGAACTCTTTATTTGCTAAAGCAGGATTCATACTACTTGCTAATAGAGAAGAAGAAGCACCGATAGTATCGATACCGATAGCAGAACCTAATGTACCAGCTGACAATGCAGCTGTGTTATCAACCATCATCGTGATTGATTTAGAAGAATCTAATCCTTTAGAAACAGCTGCAGATAAAACGCTTTCTAATCCAGCTTGTGGATTGTTAGCTCCACCAGCAGCAAGAGAAGACATTCGTCCCATGTTTTGAGCCATGCTTCCATATCCAGCGCGCTCTAAGTTACGAGAGGCGAAGATTTGTCCAGAATCAAAAGTTGAACCCATGTTCTGAACACCAGATTGAGCTTGTTCAATAAATTGCTCAGGAGATATACGAGCATCAATCATTCTTTGTAGACCTTCAGGTCCAGAAGAATTTTGAATGAACGCAGAAGCTCTGCTTCCCATACCTTGACCAACAACATCTAATCCTGTGTAAGTATCACGAAGACCTTGAGCTTGTGAAGCGCCAATAGCATTAATAGCTTGTTGCGCTGCCATCATTTGTTGATATCCAGCAATCTTATTTGAGTTTTCAGAAATACGTCGTGTTTGGTCGCCAGCGATAACTGCTAAGTTAGCTCCACCTTGTACAACGTTTAAAGCACCAGCTTGTCTATTAGCTTGTGCTTGTGAAGTGCTAACTCCATTTTCAACAGGATTTAAAGTGGTAGCTACTTGAACGCCACCAGCAACAGTTTGAGCGGCAGCTCCAGCAGTTTGCAATCCGTTAACAACGCGAGTAGCGTTTTTCATTTCATCGCCGAAGTCACCTGCTAATCCAGTTTGTCCTAAGGCTAATTGTGAAGCAATATCGCCGCTACGAGCTTTACGATACATGTCGTATTGCTGATTAGCGATACCTGCATAGCCAGCAACGTTGCCGACTTGTTGCATACGCTGACCGATCATGATCGTATTTGCAGCGTTACCTACGGCATTGAAACCAGCACCGAAGGCATTTAAGTTACTAATTAAATTGTTGCGACCATTTCCTGCGCCGCTAGCTTGAGCTTGTTCAAGTTTCTTTAAGTTTTCAGCAGACTCTTCTGCTTCTTGTCTTAAACTACTTAAGTCTTTAGTTGCATCTTGAGATGCTTCAGCTAACTCTTTTAACTTGTTAGCAAGGTTATTAGCTTGAGTAATTATTTCAGCATCTACGTTAGCATTAGCAATAGTAGTTGACTTACCACCTTGCATAATGTTAACTCCACCGCCCTGAACTTCTTTTGCTACACCGGCAGCAGTAAGAATTTGATCAGCACGTGAACCCATTCCAGCTAAGTTATTAAGTCTTGAATTAGGATCTTTACCTAAATTTCTTTGGATCTGCATCGCGTTTTGGATAGCAGCTAATTCGCCCATGCTATCTTTAGCGGCAGTATATTGACCAAACGCTCCAGCAACAGCTGAAGGATTAGTCTCACCTTTTCCTACGAACATCCCATTAACAGCTGATAATGTATTACGTTGACGAAAGTTAATGTCACCCATTACTTCTTCGCGTCTAGCTTGAAGTGCTTCGTATGACATACCAGACATTGCAAATCCACGATTTTGAGCTGCATCAGCTCCACGCATTTGATTTACAACACCATTAATTGAAGATTGAGAATAACGTCTATTTAAAACGTTTGCAGCTTCAGATTCAGCTCTAGCGATATTGTTCGCATCTAAGCCATTCATCTTTCCACGAACAGAGTACATCGCTCTGCCAATACGCTCTTGCTGCTCAGCATAGAAAGGAGTTTGTTTTACATTTGGATCGAGTCTAGCGCTCTCTTGTAAGCTTGCGCGTTCAGACTCAAGGCTATTCATCTGTGAAGTTAATTTATCTCGTTGATTTGTGTTACGAGAATACTTCTGACCAATGCGTTCTAAGTCCGTTAATAACGGATCTCTGTCAATGCTATCAGCACTGCCATTCATTGGACCTTTATTTGATTTGTTTATAGCCATATACCTTACTCTTCAAAAGTGTCTTCAATGTCTTCACCAAAAGTTTCACCAAACGCTTTCTTACCTGCTTGGAGTTGTTCCTCCATCCATTTAATATTAGCGGGATCTTTTGTGGGATCTTTGATCGGCTCTTCTGCTTTCTTGGCTTGGGCACGTAACTCAGCTTCTCGCTCTTCACGTTCCATTTTCTCAGCCCAGTCTTCAGCTTGCTTTTCTTTATCCACTTCCATTTTAACATCTTCTTGCTCAAGTCTTTCTTCATCAGCTTTAGTTCGCTCAATGCGATCATAAAACTCATATAGAAGTTCTTCTAGAGTGTAAGATAAAAGAATAGGGTCTTTTAAGGGACGGTTATATGTTCTGGACCACCAGGATTGAAGAAAGAGGAGCATTTGCTCCTCTGAATCTAGATCAGCCCTTGCATTATAGGCTGCTAACTGCTTTATTGCTTCGAAGGTGCTTTGGGCTGTTTCGCTTGATCCGGAATTTTCTGAGTTTTCTTCTTTAGATCTTCTTTCCATTGTTCCTCAGCCTCCTCAACTTTTCGAAACAGTGCTACTAAGCAATCTTCATCATCGATGAGAGATCCACCATTAGACTGCTTCCACCATTCTGGGGCGTCTATGATTTTAGCTCGTAACTGTGCAAGGATAACGGCAAAGCCAGTTAATTCACCAGTAGGGTTAGGGTAATTTCCAAGCAGACGTGTTGTTTCAAGAGCCATCGAGTGCTTTTGACCAACATTCAATACGCATAGAACGGTAAAACGTCCACTGTATTCTTTGCCCATTGTAAGGCCAGTGTGTTCAAAATCAAATGTCTTTTCTTTACTAGGTAAATCCATTAATGCTCCTTAATCAAGCATTATTATACCTAGATTATAGTAGGAAGCTTTAGAAACCGAAGTTTCTTAATTTATTAGCTATATTACTTAGAGTACTGCCATCAAGTCGACTTGGGGCATTGTTATCTTTAGAGTCGTTAATACCTTCAGCTCTAGCTGGTTTTCTCTCATCTTGAAACCCAATGGCTTTCCATTGCAGAGTTACATTAGATAGTTGATCAACTCTGATATCTTCAGCTCGTGAAGTAATCATAGCCTTACCAGTGTAAAACAATAACTGATCGTTAACGTCTCTCACTTCGATTGTGATGTACTGTTGAAATAAGAAATTAAGTGCGTCTGGTTGCCATAACTCAGTTCCAGCTGATTGACCTGGAATATGGAGTGCTGACATAGTGCCGTCCACTGTGATTCTTTGTGGGGCAAGTTCTGCAGGAAAATAGTCGTCGATAGTGTTAATCTCAGTTACTGTCGTGTTGATTCTCCAAGAGATACCAAAACAGAAACCTACAACCTTACCGTTGATTTTAAGAATAGTACGAGCACCAGACGAGTATTTCGCTGATGGCTTAGTAGAGAAAACACCAGAAACATTCTGTGCTAAGTTATCTCCAATATTGTTCGGTCTATTATTAAAACCTGACATCTATATCCTTAAAATTGCTGGCCAACGCCAGAGAAGTCTGCTACGAAACTATCTTCGTCTACGTATAAAGCAACGAAGTTAAAGCGCTGTGTAGCTACGCCACGCTTAGATAATGAAAAATCTGATTGAGTAATTCTTACGTTACGAATGTTTGCAACACCGATATCGTTTCCATTTCCAGTCTTTTGATAGACTTGAATATCGAAAGTTACACCATTTGAAAGTTTACTAGGATCAAGAGCTTCGTGGGCACGGCCGTCATTTCCAACTCCGTTACGAGCTAAGAAATCACTTCCACTATTTCCCCAAGCTGTTCCCCAGTTACCGATACCGTTACCAGCATCGTTACCGACTACACCTTGTGGAAGTTTACCTTTAACAGCATCTTCAACACCTTTAGCATAACGTACAACAGTGAAGCTCCCTGAAACCGTGTATCCGAGTGGTTCCACTGAAGATCCTTCATACATACCTAATACTTTAGGAGTTTGAGTAAGAACATTAACTGAATAAGATAAATCAGTGCAGAAGGCCATGGTCTTATCATTGACCTTCACTTTCGCGTTTGCACCCGTAATGAAGAAAGGTTTAATACCTGACATCTACACTGATCTCCAGTTAATTACGATAAGTCTGTATCGCCAGAGTATGATGAATCGAAAGATTCGTCATCAGCTAAGATACCAACAAAAGAAAGACGGTCAACTAAGATACCACGTTTATTCAACGAAGCACTCTTACGTGTGAAACGGCAATCTTTGATTGTGATGAACTCAACAGAGTCTGTCACAGTAGCAGTTCCACCAGCAGCAGTTGCGCCAGTTTGTTCTTTTTGGAAAACAGATAAATCCCATGTTTGAGATAACAAAATGTTTCCTGGGTTGATTTCGTTAGCGCCGTTTCCACCAGTAGTGTAATCGACTTTACCTAAACCGTTACCACCTGTGTTCGTTCCAGGCATATTGTTTGTCTTAGCAATTCCAGTGTAACGAACAACTGATAATTCACCAGCTACTGAGTAGTTTACTGGTTCGTTAGTTACTGCTTCATATCGACCCATTGTTTCGATAGGAATAGTATCTACGGCTACTTGATATGATACGTCAGCTGCATAAGCAAACGTCTTACCGCCTACTTTAATCTTAGCATTCGCACCTGTGATAAATGAGGGCTTTTTACCTGCCATTTGAGTTCCTTTTGGTCTTGTGGTTGACCTTACCATCCATTTTTTTAAGTTACATTATGTAACTCATAGAATTAATATACACCATATTGAGTTAAAAAAGAAAGGGCCACCTTGCGGTAGCCCCTATTAGAAACTCAGGATGACTAGTCCAGATTAAGCTGTTTGAGTTGCGCGTTGCAGAGTGATATCTGCTAACACGAAATCGATACCTTCAACTAATTTCACAACTACTGCGATATTAACAGTGTTACCGTTAATTTGAACAACTAATTGTTTGAAACCGTTTTTAGCATCAGAAGTAGAAACAGTAATACCTTGAGCTAAGTAAGTTGCAAGGATAGCCTCACAAGTACTCTTAATCTCAGCAGCAGAAACTGTGTTCTTCAATCCAACATAGATATTCTCTAATTGGTTACGGAAGTCGTAAGCCAATACGTCTGAAGCGTACAACACGTTACCACGGTTGTTAACCCAGTTTCCATCCTTATTGTAAGTTGTATTATCAACTACAAGGCGGAATCCACCAGTTTGAGGAGCTTCCCAGAACGTTAAAGCGTTCGCGATAGCATCGTCGTACTGTGTATCTGGATCAAAATCAACAACGATATCTTGCTCAGCAGTGCTCATTGGTTGAGCCGTTTGACGGATACCTGACATGTTGAAGTATTTGAATGTCATTGGGTTACCAATTGGTGAACCACCGCGTGCACCAGCAAGTAATGCTGCGCCAGCCCATGGTTGGAACCACTTGATGTTACCTTCAGAATCTGTTTGACGAATGTCTTGGATTACCATTTGGATGCGAGCAGCAGCCATTGTAGCAATCTTAACTTTAGCGTCAGAATAAGATCCTTTGAAAGATAAGTAACCTTGTCTTTCAGATTTTTTCTTAGTAGTAGACATCAAGCTTAAGTGAGTTTTCACGGCTTGGTGGATACCATCGATAGTATATGTAGAAGCAGCATCAGTCAATTGGTCAGCAATATCATCAGCGGCATCGCGTGAGAATAAAGGAACAACAGAGTTAACACGGAACTTCTCGAACTTACTTAATGCAGTAACGATATCAGCAGAAGCAGTAGCTCCTTTTGAACCGCCAGATAAGTAAATAGCATTTGGCACGCCTTGTTGATCTGGAAGACCAACTTTCTTAACGCTTGATTGGCTCACTAGAGGAATTAATTCAACTTGTGAAGACAATGCGAAGAAGTCAGCAACTTTTTTAGCATCTTGTTTGATGCGAGCAGGCATAGCACCTGAAGCAGCATGAAATGCACCAGTTGCAGCAACTTGGTCTAATACTGAAAGAGACAATTGTCCTAACAATACTGAACCAGCTTGTGCGATCCAACCTGGAAGTGTGTTTACGTAATCAACTAAAGCTTGAACATTTGGGAAGTCAGCTTTATTTAATACATAAGAAGTAGGTGTTGCGCCAGTTTGTGAAAGAGTAACTGAAGAAGCAGACACCGCTACAGTTGCAGCAGTTGCGCCACCAGTTGAATCACGACCCATCATCAACACGATTTCGCCACCAACTGTTTGACTCTCTTCAAGAGTAGTAACAGGGTTACGAACAGTTAATGTAGCCATTGGTTCAGAAGCAGCAGCAGTCCAACCAGCAACGTGGCCGATTGATACAAGTGCTGTACCACCAGTGATTTCCATTGAACGACCAGAACCATTTTGATTCAAGTTAGATCCAGCAGCCATTGCAATTTCAATTGATGTTCCATCGGCTGATACTTCCCAGCTAGAACCCATTGCAGTTTGAATAGCAGCAGCTAAAGCAGCAGCGTTCGCGTACGAAGCAGCAGCGATAGTTGAAGTAACAGAAGCACCACCGTTTTGACGAGCGATGATTGTGTCGTTAGATGCAGAAGTAATTACTACTGGGTAAGTTGGAGCTGATCCAGTTACCGCAGCAGGAGTTTCTGCCGTTAATACGTTTTTAAAAGTAATTTGATTTCCTGACGTTCCCCATTGACGAGCACGAAGACGACCGAAATCAGTTGCACCAGCTTCGATTGAAGCAAGTTCAGCACGAATAGATGCGTTTGTTTTGTAGATGTAAATCGCTTGCGCTCCACCTGGGATTGCACCGTCTGCTCCAGGAGCAAACAAGAAGTTACATGCGTCTACTAAATTACCGCGTCCATATTTGTCACGGATTTGAGCCATTTGATCTGGACCAAATACGTTATTAGCGATGTTTGTTTCTGCAGAGCCAGGAGCTCCTGCATCCGCTTCTCCAAATACTGCAACGATACCAGTTGGAGAAAGAGGAAATCCTCCGCCAAGGTCGATTGTAGTCTTAGAGTAAGCACCTGGTTTGAAAATGGTTGCACCATTAAAGCTTACATTAATTGCCATTGTTAAGTCTCCTGAGTCAAGTTTCTGACTTCATTATAACATGAGTGTTCGGCTAGGTATTAAGCTAGCTTGACCCCATATTTTTTTAACGCTTCATCAAAGTCTGCCATTGTAGATACCATAGGTACCTTGCGTCCTTTGAAATCGGCCTTGATAATTTCCTTCTTGTGAACTGCTGGAATCTGGCTACTTCTGGCAGCCCACCATCCATCAAATTCAACCTTAACAGCTTCGGCCTTTGGTGCCTGTACTGCTTCAGCTTCAACTTGAGGAGTTTCTTCAACAGTCTCAATTTCTTCGACTTGATCGATTTGCTCTTCAGCATCTCTATTTTGTCTATTTTTCTTTCCCATATCTGGTACTCCTTGTTTATATTTTAACTGGCCTGCCCACTTAAATGTTCATATCTTCATCGCCGTCGTCATCTCCGACTCGGCTAACTTTAATCCCGTCGTTAGCTGTGATATCGACATCTTGGATATCGACATCTAGAGAGGTAGCTATGTCACTAGCCGGCTCCAATCCAACTGCAGGATCAACGTTAATGCTGTCGACTTGGTGAAACGATTCTGAGCTCCAAAAGTTCTGAGTCGTACAACGAAATCTAACCCAACGAGTCCAGATATTCTCTGTCATCTTAGCATTATCTTTATTATAGTCTGAGGCTGAAAAGGTATGTAATTTCAATCCTAATCTGTGGGCCATCAGTTTATGTTTAAATAGAATATAAGCCACCATGTAGTACATCCATAGTACGTGGTCGCCGGCTTTATTAGCGTGGACCCCAATGTCAACCATAGCGGTAAATACACCAGTTCCAGTTTCACCGTTCTCGTCAAATACTCCAGCATAGTCACCAATAGAGGCTTTAGACTCATCTTCGGTTTCATTAGCTAAGTGAACTGAGATACAAGGAATAACTTGAGCATTGAAGCTCCAAGCCTTAACTACAGGTATCTTAGTTGTAGAGAACCATTTCCAGACTTCGTCTAGATATTTCTGACCATAGTCATCATTTAGTTCATCTTGTTTGAACTGACAAAATAAATCATAGAACTCAGCCTTATTAGAACGCAGTTGTTTAATTCCGTGCTCCAATACTTTCTGTACTACGATCTCAGGCATTACAAATGACATTAGAAACCACCTTTACTTAGATTATCATTCCACCACAAAGGTTGAAGATTTGTGTAATGGCAGGCTTTCTTTAATTCTTCTGGGTTAGTTAAATCAAACGCCGATAACGGAACGATATGATCGATATGCCAACCTTTAACGCCTCTATTACTCCAATTCATATCAGGAGTGAATTTAGATTCTAAGTAGCTTTTGAATTCTTCTATAGAGCAACCTAGGTCACGCACAGCAGATCCATTTTTACAATTAATACTAATAGCCTTGTTTAGGCGATTTCTAAGAAGATTACGAAGCTTTTCAGATTCAGTCATAGGATTAAGTCGACGCCACTCTCTTTGCTTGGCATTTACATAGTCACGATTGACTTCTTTCCATTTTTTAGAGCTTATCTTATTTTTAAGTCTGCTCATTAAAATCCCTCTTCATAGCTACGAATGATCCTATAGATGACATCATCGTGGGACTCCGCTAAGAGGTTATTAATCTCTTTTAAGTCTTCAGTGAAGTCTTTTTCTTTAGCAGGCTGAACCCATTGTGTAGCGCGGTTCTGCTTACTAGTAGCCGTTCTGAATTCAACCTTTGAACCCTTTGGCTTTACCTTATTATACTGAGCTAACGCTGTAGCATACCTTTCGGCTGCAATAGCTTTCTGAGCATCAAATATATTGTTCTGGATAGGTGGACGCTTTTGACCACCATCCCCACCAACTGGAATAATCTTATAAACCCCTGAACCATCGTTCATTGGCTTAGCTCCCTTAGCTAAAAGTCTATCTAGCATAGGCATTGGTGGCTCACTGAAATCAGTGATACCAGAGTCCGTATCTAATACGAATGCGTCTGGTCTAGGACGTAAGGAGTTAATGAAGTCAGAAGAGTCTTTTTGAACACCCGACTGAACTGCCATTTCCATACCTGAGTCCATGATCTCTCTTAAGGCAAGAGAAATCTCAGTCTCGGCTTTAGAGGCGATTTCTTCTACGAATTCTTCCTCTATGCCTTTGGCGCGCAATACGTCTTTAAGTCTATTAAGTTCTAAGAATATATTAAGCATCTGTCTTCTCGCGCTTTACAACTTTAGCACGCATGTCGTGCAAGAAGTTTTGTTTCTCAAGATCAGTCCAGTCTGAACCGAAAGAGATCTTGATTGTTCCGTTAGGAGAGATCTCAACTTGAGGGCGCGGAAGATAAGGGTAGTGCTCATCATGAATGCGGGCATGGTTAGGTTTGCCAGCAGTAACAGCAGTTACCGTCTCAGGCTTCTTTCCCATGATATCGATCTTATTTGCAAGGTCTCTTAATTTAGCCTCAAGTTCATCAATCTCTTTTCCTGCCATATCGGCAAGTTCATTGTGCTTACTAGAAACAGTGTGAATCGTATCTTCAAGCTTATCAAACAGCTTCATAATACGAGCTTCGACTTGTTGTAAGTCGATAGCAGCACCGTTGCGAATTTGCTCACGAATTGTTTCCATCTCTTGATAGATGTTTCCAATATTGTGGCGCTTATAATTCTCGATAAGAGTTTGCACTCCACCGTGTAATACATCATCTTCGATTGCGTCATCATGAATATCATTCATGAAGTCTTCATCTTCAGGCAAATACCATTCGAAAACAGACATCAGAGCTGCAGTAGTCTCAGGAAGTGATTTATTAGTCCATTGATAGATCATCTTGTGACCATCTTCAACGCGACCAGAATAAACATCATTCATGTGTTTACGAATAGAAATCTTGTAAGTATCTAAATGAATATCTTTAAAGTCTTCGTCTTTCATGTCCTTAACTTCTTCACGAAGTTTACGGAACATTCCATTACCAACTAAACGAAGTGCATCACCATGAGTAACTTCAAGAACTGCATCGCTTTTTTGACGAATAACGTTCTTCTCAAGTTTCTCTAATGCGATCATACCAGTAAGTGATTTGCCAAGTTTTTGGCGAACGAATTGCTCTAAAGGTTTATGGCAACAATCACGTAGATCGTCCCAAGGAATGTCATCGACATCAAACCATTTAGGATCTTTTAATTCATCAGTAGATTTAGGTTCACCAGTGAAGCTTTCAATAAGAAACACATCGCAGTGATTACCATTTAACTTACCAGACCAAATCTTTTGTGGATTACGTCCAGTAATTCCCATCTCTTCTTTTAACTCACGAAGAGCACAGATAGATTTGTCACCATCAGCCATATCCATGTGACCACCAGCGAATGCCATGCCGCCAGTGCTGTGACGACCTAACAAGATTCTGTTGTTGTCATCCATTACTAATGCTGCAGCTGCGTGACCTTCATAGTGATCTTCAAAAGACTTCTTAAGTTCCTTTTTAGACTTCTTACGCTTGTGACGTTCTTCTTTAACTTTTTCTTTAGCTTTTGCGTGGTGATGTTCAGACCATGAACCTCCACGATTTTCACCGTGTTGTTCAGGGGCATCTTTTCCAGGGGCTGAGTACTTCGCTGCAACCGATTTAGGAGGCGTGCCACGTCCACCTTTGGATGCGTCTGCTTTGCCATGTAAAATGGCTTGCATTAAGCGATATTGTTTTCTAGATACAGCTTGTGGCATAGATCAATAAGCTCCCAGTGATTCGATAGGATCATTATAACTCATTATGGAGGTTAACTTAAGTGACAACAGGATCAACGATCTTCTCGCCAGACCCCACCATGAAATCACGGCGCACTAGTATTTGTTGAGGTAACCTACGGGCTGTTTTTACTCCACCCACTAATTCCTGTGTTATTCTAAGTTCTCTAAGTGACTGTAAAACTACATATACTGGGTTAGCAAAGTAAGCCCAGCCTATAACTTCACCACGCTCAAGAGCTGCATCATAAGATGGTTCTTTTCCAGGGATCCATTCAATACCGCCATCAGCTGTAACATTAAAGTCTACGCCAGGCATATAGAACTTTTGAACCCCATCAGTTATTGATGAGGCATACTCTACTTTCTGAACTGGATATCTCAGGTCTTGAATTCCACCTGGACGAGGTTCATAACCTTTTAGTTCCCATAAGCGAACAGTAAAGTCAGGCATTTCAAGTTTATCATAAGTGTTGAAGTCAGCTTGAGTGCCATCTGGATATTCAGTAGGAAATGTAACAACTGCTGTTCCTGTTTCCCAAACACCGTGAGCTTCGAAAGTTTTCTCAATTGAGTTACCTTGGAAAATACCATAGCACTCTTTGCTCTCGTAATAGATCAAACCAGAATCATCACAAAATGGACAATCAGGTTGATGAGCTTGAAATGTAGTGCTTTCTACGTTCATGCAAGGAATTGCTTTGTGATGGATGAAGCGAATACCACGTTGATTTAATAGCTGATCAAAGCTAATACCTTTAATCGAAGGATCTGGTAAGTACATCGGCATTGGCGACGGACTTGTCGTTGGCGACGTTGGTGGTGGGTTCGGAAACTGTTTATTTGGCTTATCCATACTCATAATGACTTTATTATACCTGATTAGCGATTGAAATGGGTCTAGGCTCAATTATCCTGTTATAATGATTGTAGACTTAATCTGAAACAAATGGGATGTAATGGGTATTTTGAATAAAATCATCGAAGAAGACGGATCCTGCACTCTTTGGGCTAGCCCATCTATTTGTGCTCAATGTCCATTAAGTAAATTAAAACAGAAACCTGATGGTACGTATCTGAGTTGTGTTGAAGCACTAGGTGTTGACAATATGACAGAGGAAGAGGCTGATGCTCGATATAAAGAGGTCGCAAGTCGCATACTGTTAGATGAGGCTATCGACGATATCCTTGGAGAGTCAGATGGCTCTCAGCAATAATGATGCTAATATTCTAGAACAAATAGTTCAATTAGAGGGAAAGTGCATGGATTCCCAGAGGTGTAAATTATGTCCGTTCCGTGTAATGTGTCTACCAGAATTCATAAATCCAAATCCGCCAAGTCCAGAACAGCGAATGAAGATGTCGCTCGACGTACTTGCTCATCATGCTCTTGTGGACGATCTCCCCTTGGAAGCGACCGAATACAAATGGGACAAAAAGTAAGCGACGTCTTATTCTTAAAAGAAAAGCAAGATCGCGCCAAGTATAATCTTCTTATGGTATTAGTAAAACTAAAACTAAGAAGCTTTTATGACGAACGATAAAGATGAAATCCAAAGAATCTTGGCTAAACTAGCTGAGGTACCAGTAGAAGAATTAGGTCTTATTGAGGGTCGCTATTGCGGACCATCTAATAGATTTTTATGCGAAAATAGATTTCACTGTTCTCCAAAACAACTTAAAAAAGTTTTAGATCAGTACATTACTAATAGAGCATTTGAAGAAATCATTCTAAATACCAAGTAATCTGTTATAATAGAGATACCAACCTTGATCCTAACATAGGAGGCGAACATGACTAAACTCAGTCAACTTACACAGTTCGCTTCTCTGTGCTCAAATAATATTCACAAAGGAAGTACTTATGGAAAAGCGTCAACCACGCCAGGTCCAAATTCAATTCAATTCAGCACAAGAGGCTATCAATCTCTATATGCAAATCGAATTAAAGCACTTTCTGGCCAGATTACTATATTCCCACTATACTGGCAGAGTATAATAGTAGGTAATGAGCCACAAGACTTGGGAACCACACGAAATCACTAAGACAGATAGTAAGATGAAATTCTTCTATTTCCTGCGTGATTTAGGTATCAAGTCAGCTCAAGAGCCTGCTCAAATTACTTGGAAACGTCACATAGAAATATTAACTCATCTCTATAACGGAGCTTGGCATGAGGTTTCATAGACTCACTGCCGACCAAATTAGTTCTGTACATAGACTCTATAATTTTCTAAGAAAGATGAAAGTTATTGGGATAGTTAATACAGTGACTGAGCAAGTAAGGTATACAGAGAGTGGTAAGCCGCTGCGCTACAATCTTAAATTTGTTTCTTATGATGGTTCAATGAAGGGTAAGCTTACTCCTGAGGAAAAGCTATCTGTTTATTTTAAATCACTTAGTCTTGTATTCGACGGTTAAGCGACAGCCTTCCATCCAACGCGCACCAAGATGTACGCGATCAAATCCAATACCTAATTTCATCAGTAGATAAAATAGAGGATACTTAGCGAACGGCTCACCGTTCTCGTCATCGAAGTCATATTGCCAAGTGATGCCCATTAGGCAGACTCCGTTATCCAGTGCGGTTTAACGTAAATTTCTTTTCCTGTCTTAGGAAGAGTGTACTTAATAGAACCCATGATACCTTCTGTTGCGCTAGCTTTAATAAGCTTCATCAACATCATTTGCATTTTAGATCTTGGATCCATTTTTCTAGTGTAATATCTACTCATATTCTACTATCCGCCACCATTACGTGTATTCGTCCGTCATTGCCGAACCAGTAGATTGTACCGTCTTTATAAAATCCACCTTCGATACCATTGCTGATCGTCTTATATTTCAATAGCTTCATGGCAAGAAACATTACGTTGCGAACAGGGAATCTAGGATAGATAGTCCAGTCTGGTCGATTCACGGATAATTAGTAAGCGTTCTGAAGACGCTCTCCCACGGGAATTTAACAAATCGCTTATCTAGTCTACATAAAACATATAAGAGTTTTTGGCGATGCAAGTCGCCTTCGATCATGTGAAGGTATGCTTTAAAAACAGAACCTTTTTCTAAGTCTTGGATAGGCGTAGATGAAACCATCCCCGCTATCATCGCGTCAAGAATTTCTTTGTACGTCTTTGGTGAAGAGCTCACGAATATACCTTCCAACTGTAACGAACGCGACGTACCAAGCTAAACTAAGTATTAGACCCATCAGAGCCATCGCTATCAACAGTCTCGATAGGGATTGCTGTAATACCAGCATCAAAGCTTGCGTCTTTTGCATAAGCGACGTCTTGTCCATTTATCTTTAACCTCAAAAGTCTTCCTCTTAAGATGGAAGGCTTGTTATTTATTATAGCGCTTTTAATCCCCAATTTCTTGAGGAAGAATAAGAACTTTCTGTATTCCCAAGTGTCCCATTGAATCATAATTTTGGTCCTGGCATTCTTCGCTTAAGTGTATATCCTCGTGGAAAACCTGCAGATTTAATATCTAACTTTCTCAATAAAAACTTTAAATCCCTAATAGATTGTTGTTCTACAGTGAGTCCACCATAGTTACCTGGTACTCGCAGCGTAACCCCACCAAATATTCTAGTTATAGCCATACGTTCTCCGTCCCGCATTGAGAATTCGGCGGGGGCCCCTCAGATGCAATATACTGAGTTAGAGCATAGTTCATTTCTTCAACTTACTTGGATCAAATGTTGCTTTGCTTAGTGTCTTCTCTAAAGATTCAAATGCAGCGGCACCCATGAAAACTTGATCTGGTTTTCCGCCACTGTACATTCCAACTTCAAGTGCTTCCATCAAATCAAGAATCATATCCTCACTAGAGAATTCTGCACTCTTAATTCCGAGCTTCTTCACGAAGTGTTTAAGTTTTCTGTATTGCTTTTTACTCTCAATGTTCATGAGAATATTATACTAATTGCCGACGCCAGGGTTACGAGCTGTATACTGAGATTCCATGCGGCGAGCTGGCTTAACAACCTGCTTGATGTCTACGCGACCACCCTTTGGTACATCTCCGCCACCGAAGTCTTTCAGTGAACCTTTCTGTCCGGTATCCTTTGGCAAGTCACCGTTAAGATTGTGTTGAGTGCGAGCTGCGAAAGTAGCACTACCTGGTTTATAGTCAGACTTCGGTTGTTTCAAACCGTCACCAGTAGCTTTATGAAGCTCCCATTGTCCGCACTTATTAAACGTTAGATATTCGCTCATGTAATGATTATATCATAGTCTGCATGGTACGCGGTCAAGAACGTCAAGTAGGCGTAAGGTCCAATCACTTTTAATTGAAGTAATAATAAAGCAAGGCTCTTCCTTATCTCGCGTTCCTCTTGTGTCATACGTTCATTCGCTACACGAACTCACGTGCCTCATCTTGGTGAACATACAAAGCTTGTTTGATTCCGAGCTTCTCTAAGAAGCTCGTTAATCTGAACGTGTTTGCCATACCCCACGGCTTCATCGTGTCTCCGTCATGTTAATTCCAATTGCCAAGTTCGCCCGCTCGGCGAACTCGTCATGCTCCGGTACTCCGTTAGACGATTGTAATAAATTACATCGAGTTTCGTCAACACTCCGATTAAGCTCTTGATGGATGCAGCCTCTTCCGGCTTATACCACCTTGACGTGTACCTCGATGCTACTACGTCCAGTCTTATATTAGATGTGGTGACTCTATGTGTGAGACTCATGCAGACCTCTGTTTGACGCCGGTGGGCACGCCCAGCTTTTCCAGGAAATAGAACAACTTGTAGGTTTTATGTTTGCCCTCCATGAGGGTCCAGAGTAGTTGACCGTTCATGGTGTTGGTCTCTTTGGGGAGGAGATGTTGATGTAGAGCATGGCAGTAGACCTTTTGATTAATCCCATTTTGTATAGCTGAAGGATGAGACGGCCTGTTGGGTTTATCTCGATTATGTATTGAGAGCCTGGGACTGAGTGGTAGCCTGGTTTCATTTGTCCTCTAGTGGTAGGGTGTTCCACCCAAGTGTAGGGGTTCCAGTGTAGGAAATGAGTTGGATTACCTTAAGTTTATTTAGGAAATTATGTAGCTTGAATAGGGGAAGGTTGTCTTTTTTATATTCGAAGTGTCCGTGAGAGATTTCCATATTTTATATTATACCAATAGGGGTACCGGGTTAAGGTTTGCCTATTAGGTTTAGAGGGTGGCGGGGCCTTTATTTAGGTTGGTAATTTGGATATAGGAGTCGGCAAAAGAATGCGATGAGAAATGTATGTTGAATGGTTAAGTGTGGGCGTGAGTCGCGATATGTGTGGCGGATGGTGGACCATTTTTTAATGCAGGTATCTTCGATTGATTGGTCCAGTGGAATATATATAAATGGTCTGAAAGGAGGAGTGCGCATGAAGAGTATTGTACCAAGGGTGGCGGGGGCCACTTTATAGAAAAAGCTTATGTACAGAAAGAGTTGGCCGCGTGAGGCTCCCTGAAACTAGGGGTTCCCTTTTATGCTAAGGCTAGCGGGCGCCTATTTCCTGAAGCTATAACATATCATAACGACGCAGCGCTGATGAAAAGCTTTGCATCGATATGAGATGATTCCTGAAACTAACAATAAGTATAACGACAATAACAAAAATACTGGGAGGTATTGAATGTCACAAGTTACACAAAAAGAAGCGGTATTCCAAGCGGTTTGCAATGTTACAGGTTTTAACGGCGAAGGCGTGTGTGAGATTACGTCTGAGCAACGCAAGCAAGTGAACGCGATCTTGTTTGAGGGTTTCAAGTCGGGCAAGATCCAAATCGAGACGATGCCTGACGACGCTGCGCTTAAGGGATACGTGAGTGGATTGCAGTCGAATTGGTTACGCAAGGACACTCGCTTGAACGGTGGTATGAAGTATACAGCTAAGAACCCTGGTTCTCGCGCTGGTTCGTCTGACCCATCTCTGAAAGCGATGCGCGCTTTGTTGAGCACAGTTAAGACTGACGAAGAGCGTGCTGAGATCCAAGGCTTCATCGACCAACGCGTGTCTGAGTTATCGATCACTAAACAAGCTAAGACTGTTGACTTCTCTGCTCTACCTGCTGAGCTTGCTGCGAAGTTCAGCAAGTAATAAAGAAGGACGAATGACCCAATCCGAGGCTGAGTGCATGATGCACTCGGCCTTTACCTATTTCCACTGACACTGCTACGCTCAGCCCCACTATGAGGCAATACCAGAACCTATAACCATACATATCCACTAGGATAACAACGGAGTCCTTTAATGCGACTGTCCGGCGGAAGCAAACGCCTAAAATATACCAGAGTCCGGCCCAGCAATGGGCTGTGACACTGCT
>CAYRNU010000002.1:0-27484 GCA_964425795.1 uncultured Candidatus Saccharibacteria bacterium
CGAGGATATGCCGGGCTCTTCATCGGATGATGAAATCAGTTCAGCAAACAGGTGGGCACGGAGACATCGCTTAATTCCGAAGCTGCCAAAAAAGTCTGTAGGTCAATCCAGGGTAATAAGCAAAATCTCGTGACTCATTAAAAAAGTTTGTGTTTAAACACAAAAGCCGTTCGTGAAAACGAACGGCTTTTTTATTATTTCTTTTTCTTGGCAGTAGGTTTTTTAATGTCTCGGTCTTTGTAGAGTTTTGGCAGCATTTCCGCAGGTTTCCATGTTTTTTTGAGTAATGCCAAATCAGTTGTACTTGCGTATTTGCCTGATGATGCGTAGTTTTTGTCAGTTTCCAAAATAGGTCCCGTTTCAAAAAAGATGATCTGCGCAATGCGGCGTCCGACAACCAGGGGAATGATGTAATTCTTTGAGTTGTTGGTAATTTCCATCGTCCAACGGTTGACGTACCCGACGTCGCCCCAGCCTGCGCATTTGCAGACTTCGATAAAATTGCGTCCCATCGAACTGCGCGCCTTCATCATGGTGGTGATGTGGTTTTTGCCGCCGATGAATTCGTTGGTGTGAGCCAAAATTGTTTCTCCCGGACGGAGGATGATCACCTTGTCGTTAGGACTGATGCCTTCCCAGGTAAAATTATATTTGGTGAATGCTTCCTTTGCTGTTACAGCTCGTTCTACTTTATCTGCTCCCCAGACATGCTTCATGTGGTCTTCGCTCCAGATGTTGTACAGGCTGTGATTATATTTTGTAGGCTGCTCGCGGAAATACCATTCGCCCAACGTCACATCATAGCTCGATGTTGCCAGCTGCGCGCGGTTAAAGGGGGAAATAACAATGTCTCCTTTTTTAATCTCTTCTAGAATTTTTCGGTCGGATAATGCCATAGATGTGTGGAGTGTAGCACGGCCTAGATTTTCTCCAAAACCACGAATGTATAGGCATAAGCATGCCGTTCATCAGCACCGTGCGCTTCTGTTGAAACGACTTTCCATTCGTCAGGGTTGATTGCGGGAAAAAATACGTCTGCATCAAAACTGCCGTTGACTTTGGTAATGTAGAGTTTATCCGCATAGGGGAGCGTCTCAGCATACAGTTGTCCGCCGCCGATAATGAATATCTCTTGATCGGTCTGTTTATATGGAGCGATTGCTTCTTCGAATGAATGTGCAACGACAATTCCATCTGCATTAAAACCTGCATCACGAGTGATCACAATATTGGTGCGATTGGGAAGAGGGCGGCCGATAGAATCAAACGTCCTGCGCCCCATGATAATAGGATGCCCTGTCGTGGTATCTTTGAAATGCTTCAGGTCATTCGGCAATTGCCAGAGCAATCCGTTGTTGTTACCCAACTCATTATTGATGCCAATACCTGCAATGATCGAAAGCTGCATAGGTTAGACGGCAATGGGAGCCTTGATTGAATCGTGCGGATCGTAACCTATCAATTCAAAATCTTCCGCGGTAAAGTCCTCGATATTTTTTTTGTCGGTGTTGATGATCAGTCGCGGCATAGGACGCAGATCGTGTTTGCGCGAAAGCTGTTCGCGCGCCTGATGGATGTGGTTGGTGTATAGGTGAGTGTCGCCGCCAGTCCAAACAAATTCGCCTGGTTCCATATCGGTAATATGCGCCAGTATCATGGTAAGCATTGCATATGATGCGATATTGAACGGCACGCCCAGAAATGTATCGCAGCTGCGCTGATAGAGCTGGCACGATAGTTTTAATTTTCCAGTCGCCGGATTGGGTGCGGTATAGAACTGAAACAAACAGTGGCATGGGGGAAGTCCTGCTTTTGCCATTTCGTCGATGTCGCCAACGTTCCATGCAGACACGATCATGCGGCGATCGTTCGGCTTGTTTTTTAATTGCTCGATTACTTGCGTTAGCTGGTCAATACTGCGGCCATCTGCCGTTTTCCAGTGGCGCCATTGGTATCCGTAGATAGGTCCTAGGTTGCCGTATTCTGCAGCGAACACCTCGTCAGTTTTGATGCGTTCGATAAATTCTTTGATGCCGGTGTTCCACTCTTCGCTGCCTGGTGGCGGAACAGGATAGCCGCTTCTAATGATGTACGCCTTGAATGGCCATTCATCCCAAATGTGCACGTTGTTGTCTGCAAGATATTTTAGATTAGTGTCTCCACGCAAAAACCATAGCAGTTCATGAATGATTGCTTTGATGGGAAGTTTTTTCGTCGTCAGTAATGGAAATCCTTGGTCCAGAGGGAATCGCATCTGATAGCCAAAGATCGAGTAGGTTCCGGTTCCGGTGCGGTCGCCTTTCAGCACTCCGTCAGCAAGGAGCTTTTCCAATAATGCCAGATATGTTGTGTCCGCGTGATAAGTGTTCATGGGTATAGTATATGCCTGAAAGTTCGCTTGATCTAAAGAAAAATATGTGGTGCGTTGGTGCTTTTTATATTAAAAATGTGCTTTCAGATAAGGGGTTTTTGGTAGGACAGGATTTGGAATGGTACACTCAATTCATACCTACGGTGCGAGCGCAGGATTAGTAGATGTAACTTGTTGTTGTATGAAGGATATTCAGATCAAAAAACTCATCGATGCAGAAAAGAAACGCCAGAAATCAGTGATCAATCTCATCGCTTCTGAAAATTATGTCTCAAAAGACGTGCTAGAAGCGCTCGGTTCGGAGCTTACCAACAAATACGCTGAGGGATATCCGGGACGCCGTTATTATGGCGGCAATATGATCATAGATAAGGTAGAGCAGCTATGTGTTGATCGCGCGCTGAAACTGTTCAAGCTATCAAAAGATACATGGCACGTGAATGCGCAGCTGTTATCGGGTTCTCCTGCAAACTTTGCATTGTATTCCGCACTGATTCCGATTGGCGGAAAGATCATGGGCATGAAGCTGACATCAGGTGGACACCTAACCCATGGGCATCCATTGTCGATGACAGGGAAGTTGTGGAAGCCGGTGCAGTTCGAGCTTGATCCAAAAACTGAAATGATCGATTATGCAGCGCTTGAAAAATTAGCAGTACAGGAAAAGCCGGACATCATCGTTGCTGGATTTACCGCATATCCGCGCGTGGTAGATTTTAAAAAATTCAGAAAAATCGCTGATGCATGCGGAGCATTGCTGCACGTAGACATGTCACACTTTGCGGGGCTAGTTGCGGGCGGCCAGTATCCATCGCCGTTTCCCTATGCCGACACAGTGATGACGACTACCCACAAATCACTGCGTGGTCCTCGACAAGCGCTCTTGTTTGTCAAAAAAGATAGTCGCGAGTTTGATAAGAAACTAGACAAGATGGTGATCCCGGGATTGTTTGGGGGTCCGCATGAAAACAATATTGCAGCTGTTGCTATTGCATTGAAGGAGGCTGCAGCTCCGGCATTTAAAAGCTACGCAAAGCAAGTGATAAAAAATGCTCAGACTTTGGCGAAAGAACTTGAAGTATTGGGATGGCATGTTATTTCAGGCGGAACTGACTCTCATTTGATTTTGATGGACACCTGGATGAACGGCGCAGGAGTTCCCGGCAAAGACGCAAGCGCGCGATTGGAAAAGGCCGGCATTATTGTAAATATGAACACCATTCCGGGAGATCCTCGCGGAGTGATGGATCCGTCAGGGATACGCCTTGGAACCTGCGCAGAAACCACCCGCGGCAAGAAAGAGAAGGACATGAAAGCCATTGCTAGAAAAATTGATGCCGCTTTGCGCGCAAAGAAATAATATGAAAGGGAAGCTTATCGTATTGGACGGGACCGACGGATCAGGAAAGGCAACGCAGACAAAATTGTTGGTCGAGCGATTGCGCAACGAAGGCATGAAAGTGGAAACGCTGGATTTTCCCCGTTACTATGACAATTTCTTTGGTGGATTAGTAGGTGAGTGTTTGGTTGGCATCTATGGCGACTGGGCAGCCCTTGATCCGCATATCGCATCGGTGGTGTATGCAGCTGACCGATGGGAATCAAAGCAGCAGATTGATGCATGGCTTGATTCCGGAACGACCGTGATCCTTGACCGTTATGTCAGTTCGAATCAAATTCATCAGGGAGGAAAAATCACCGACCCCGACAAGCGTGAAAAGTTTTTGAAATGGCTGGATACGATGGAGCACGAGGTATTCAAAATTCCTCGTCCTGACATTATTTTGTATCTGCATGTATCGACCGCATTAACGCAAAAATTGCTTCAGCAAAAGTCCGCACAGGACCGCAAAAAATATCTGGAAGGCAGAGGAGATGCTCATGAAACTAATCAGGAACATCTGGATAATGCAAAGCAAAGCGCCATCAAGCTAGTTGAATCTATGAACAACTGGGTGCGCATCGGATGCAGTCGCGAGGGAGACGAGATGTTGTCTATAGAAGAGATACATGAAAAGATTTATTCGATTTTAAAAGAATCAGTACTATGAAAATTTATTTCGCAGGTTCGATTCGCGGCGGGCGCGATGATGCCCAGTTATATATGGATATCATCGAAAAATTATCTTTCTACGGGGTGGTCCTAACTGAACATATTGGTGATAAAAAAATCAGCAGCTATGGCCAAGTTCATATGACCGATGAGGAGATTTATAAAAAAGATACTGATTGGATTAAGGAGGCAGATATTGTAGTTGCCGAAGCTACCACCGCGAGTTTGGGTGTTGGATATGAAATTGGTTTTGCTGAAGCATTACATAAACCAATTCTTATTCTTTATCGCGAAATAGAGGGGAAAAGACTTTCTGCAATGATCGCAGGTAATGCGCGTTTAGTAATGAGTAAGTATTCAACGATTGACGATATAAATAATATTTTAAAAGAATTTTTCACTGATAAATAAATTTATGAAACTACCCATCAAAAAATTATACGAAGACGCAAAGGTTCCTACATTTGCACATGCGGCTGATGCAGGGATGGATCTGTATGCGCGCGAGGCAACAACCATTAATCCAGGCGAGCGCGCAGTAGTTGGTACTGGAATCGCATATGCAATCCCTGAAGGATACGTGGGATTGATCTGGGATAAATCTGGAGTTGCCATCAAGGGTGGCGTAAAAGTTTTAGGCGGGGTGATTGATGCCGGATACCGTGGCGAGGTGATGGTGGGAATCATTAACCTTTCGCAGGAACCGTATTCATTTGAAGCGGGGCACAAGGTTGCACAGATGCTTATTCAGCAGCGCATCGAACCCGAAGTAATTGAGGTTGATAGTTTGGATGAAACTACTCGCGGGGAAGGGGGATTTGGCAGTACGGGAAAATAATATGAAAGCATTGGGTGTTATCGTCATATTGGTATTATTGGGATCGACAGTATGGTTCGTACACACGCGTATTCGTCCAGTTCCCGTTATCGTTTCAGAAACGATAGAGGAAGCCTCAGAACAATTGGAAGAAATTGCGGAAGACGTACAGCCTATAACAACTGATGATTCTAATGAAGTAAAAGATATAGATAATAAAAAATTCACATCTGCTTTTTTTGCAAAGATTTCAGATACTGTCGTGTATGATCATGTTGCATCAACGAATACTCCTCCTGACATTACGGGCGACGCAGAAATAGACGCATATATTCGCGGAAAGGCAACAGCGCGTGGATATAAATTGCGCCATCAGGCGGATGAATCGCGGTTGGTATCGTTGCAGGGGCAGCGTTTGCAGCCGGAAGCCTCTGACGCATTGCAGGCATTGCAATTGCAGGCAAAACAAAATGATTTGAACATTACGTTTGTTTCAGGATATCGCTCAATTCAAAAACAGCGCGATATTGTGATTGCAAAGCTAGGCGTCTATGACAAGGAAAAATTGCTAGCAGGGGAGCTTGATGCAAAGATCAACGACATACTCGAAGTTTCTTCAATTCCAGGATATTCAAAGCACCACACGGGTTACACCGTAGATCTAGCTTGCAATTCATACGACCTGTCGAATGCGTTTATGAATACGCCATGTTACAAATGGCTTGCTGCAGAGAACTTTGCTCATGCCCGCGTGCATAATTTCATCCCGAGCTATCCTGAGGTAACTGCACAGCAGGGACCAGATCCAGAATCGTGGGAATTCATTTGGGTGCCTGACAGCTATTTGGAATAGTTGGACAAAAATATTTTGTATGATACTTTGCTGATAAAGCAAAGTATTTTTGTAACTGATCCAGCAGATTCTGGGCACTACTAAATTTAGAAATATGGTTGTTCATTCAAAAGAAATAAAACAGACGAAAGCTAAGTTAGATACTCATTTCAAAAAAATCTTGGTAACCGATTATATAACGGTGGATGACAAGACGATGGATCAACTCGATTTCCCTTTGAGTAGATGGGGTGTACATGTATCGAACTGCAACCCTACTCTGGTGTTAGAGGAGGGTGTGAAGAAAAAGGTTGTTCTTTTAGAGCCAAGAAAACCAGTTTCGTATGAACTGTGTATTGCTCTTGCTCAAAAACATAATCTAATACTTCCAAGCATTGCGGGCTTAATTTTTGCCGAAGTGAATTTAGCTTCGCGAATACCATGGGGTCCTACATTATTAGGACTTGATAATCGCCAGAATCTTCCCAGTGAAAATGACGCTGTTCTGCTTCCAGGTTTACGATTTGTTCCAGGTTTAGGACGTGGTCTGAAGAAAATCGAATATTCATGGCATTACTGTTATGAAAATGAAAAGATGTATCTTGATAGGGATCATGAAAAAGAACTTTTTGTTTTTTTATCTGATTAATTTCTTTTTGAATCACTTTTTCATTATTACCCCTGTATGTATACAGGGGTTTTTTCTTATAAAATTGCTGACAGAACCGCTTCCGTGTAGACTAATCCCATGCGCGAACAGCTCCACAATGAAATCATCGAAGTTTTAAAATCTCTGGGATTGCCTACGGGTATTCCGTTTGTTGTCGAGCATCCTGCGGATTTGTCTCATGGCGATTATGCAACCAATGTTGCTATGGCGTACGCCCGCGAAGCGGGAAAGAATCCACGCGAATTGGCAGGCGAAATTATGGATGGATTGGTAAATCGCGAGCTGGCCGATGTGGCAGCGTATGAAATCGCAGGTCCGGGGTTCATTAATATTCGACTTGCTGCTCCGTTTTTCAAGCGCACGATTGATCAGATTCTTGCCGATGCTGATTATGGAAAATCTGATATTCATGCCGGTAAGAAAATTTTGGTAGAACATTCCAGTCCAAATCTATTCAAGCCATTTCATATTGGGCACTTTATGAACAATGCTGTTGGCGAGTCGCTTGTTCGTTTGATGCAATTTTCTGGAGCGGACGTCCGTACTATGACGTTCCCGTCTGACGTTTCGATTGGAATCGCAAAGGCGATTTTTGTATTGCTTGAAAAACCTCAACAAAATTTTTCACTCACTGATATCGAACTTTTGGGTGCTGCATATGTCGAAGGCACGCGACGTTACGATGAAGATGAATCGATTCATGCTCGCGTGAAAGAAATCGCTGATAATTTGTATGTCGAAAAAGATTCGCCAGAGTGGAGTCTGTATCAGCAATGCAAAATGATTAACATTAAATATTTTGAAACTGTTGCTAAAAAATTAGGCTCGCATTTTGATGCCTATATTTTTGAAAGCGAAGCTGGCTTAACAGGCAAAAAATTGGTTTTGGAAAATACTCCAAACATATTTACTGAAAGCGAAGGCGCAATCGTATACATACCTGATGAAGAAAAAAAGAATATACATACTGCTGTATTCATCAACAGTCAGGGTAATCCGACCTACGAGGCAAAGGATCTGGGACTTATGTCCATAAAATTTGACCGAGAGCACCCGGATCTTTCCATTTTTGTAACTGATTACCAGCAGGCGTCACACTTCGGTATTGTTTTGGACGCGGCAGAAAAAATAAACAGTGAGTGGGTGCGAAAGAGCGTGCACATTTCACATGGACGCATGGCGTTCAAGGGGCAAAAAATGTCATCGCGCCTGGGTGGAGTTCCGTTGGTAAGTGATTTGATTGCTGTTGTTGCAGAAGAGGCGCGTGATCGTTCGGTAGAAAAAAAAGACCTTTCTGCTGCTCAGGATGTTGCAATAGCGGCACTTAAATTTGCGGTTCTTCGGTCCGAAGCCGGCAAGAACATCAATTTTGATCCAGAAACTTCATTGTCATTCGAGGGAGACTCGGGTCCCTATTTGCAATATACCCATGCGCGGTTGTCATCGTTGCTGGAAAAAGGAATCGAGGCTGGCTTTGCTTCAAAGAATTCAGCAGAAACACATGATATATCTGATATCCACAAAATCATCTATCGGTTCCCAGAAGTCGTGCATGATGCGATTGGCGCATACGCGCCGCACATGGTAACGATGTATCTGCTCGAGCTTGCCCATGCGTTCAATTCATATTACGGCGCCAATAAAATAATTGACGCAGAAGATTCAAATGGAACGCAATCGCGTCTGGCGCTGGTTGCTGCAGTCAAAACTGTTCTGCATAACGGCTTGCATCTGCTTGCGATCACTGCGCCTGAACGAATGTAATCATTTGCCTTTCGGTGGCAATGTGCTATTTTTAACCTATCGGCAGTGAAGAGACCAATCATCTCTGAGCTCCTGGAAGAATCCGCTTTTCAAAAAAGAGGACGTAGAACCAGGCGGGCAAGCCCGTTATAGCTGCAATAAGGGAACAACACAGTTGCTCCGAATCAAGGTGGTACCACGATAAAACTCGTCCTTGGATAACAAATTTATTTTTGTTGTTCGCGGACGGGTTTTCTTTTTTATTACATTAATTTTTTTATTACCATGCAAGACAACGAATCAAAACAAAAATCACCTCAGTCACTTCGTGAAGAAGAAACGCTGCAGTTTTGGCAGCGCGAAGACGTTTTTAAAAAGACGCTGGAAAAACCTGCGCCCGCTGGCGACTACGTGTTTTATGAAGGACCTCCTACAGCAAACGGACGTCCTGGTATTCATCATGTGGAATCCCGTTCGTTCAAAGATATTATTCCGCGTTACAAAACTATGCGCGGTTTCCGCGTGCGGCGCAAAGCCGGGTGGGATACGCATGGATTGCCTGTAGAACTTCAGGTAGAAAAGGCGCTAGGGTTAAAATCAAAAAAGGAAATCGAATCCTATGGCGTTGCTGCCTTTAACCAAAAATGTAAAGAGAGTGTTTGGGAGTACAAAAACGAATGGGAAAATATGACGCGCCGCATGGGATATTGGCTTGATCTTGCTGATCCGTACATTACCTACAAAAATAGCTACATCGAAGCGTTATGGGGAACCGTAAAGCGAGCAGATGAACGCGGTCACTTGTACAAGGATTTCAAGGTGTTGCCGTGGTGTACGCGCTGCGGAACCGCATTGTCATCACACGAATTGAATCAGCCTGGCGCGTATAAGGATATTAAGGATTTGTCTATCTATGCAAAATTTAAAATCGTCGGAACTGAGAATGGATATTTTTTGGCATGGACAACTACACCATGGACGCTTCCGGGAAACATTGCGCTTGCGGTTGGAAATGATATCGAATATGTCGAAGCAAAGGTAGGTGACGAGATTTTAGTTGTTGCAAAAGAACGCCTCTCAATCCTGCCTGAAGGATACGAAATTATCGCTGAACATAAAGGAAGTGAGATGGTAGGCATGCAATACGAGCCACTCTATTCATTTGTATCTGGAATCGCTGCCGGCGAACAGAAGGAAAAATTGCAGAATGCGTTCAAGGTTTATGCAGCCGATTTTGTAACCACGACTGATGGAACCGGTATCGTGCACATTGCTCCTATGTACGGTGCTGATGACTTTGATGTCGCTACAAAAAATAATCTGCCAAAAATCCATACCGTAAGCGAAGAAGGAAAGTTTGTTTCGGGAACTGGATTCCTGGAAGGACGATATGTAAAGGAAAAAGCAGAAGATGGAACAGAATTGTTGGCGGTTGATATTATCAAGGATCTGGCAGGTCGCGGACAGCTGTTCAGAAAAGAAAAGCACGAGCATAGCTATCCGCATTGCTGGAGATGCGATACGCCCCTGTTATACTATGCCCGCACGTCGTGGTATTTCCGCATGAGCGCATTGCGCGATCAGATGCTGGCTGCAAATGCTGGGATCAGTTGGGAGCCAAAGCATATAAAGGCAGGACGATTCGGCGAATGGCTGGACGGGATCAAAGATTGGGCGATTTCGCGCGATCGCTATTGGGGAACGCCGTTGCCAATTTGGCATACCGAAGACGGTTCGCAGAAGGTAGTAATTGGATCACTGGATGACGTTAAAAAATATGCCAAGAAATCCGGCAATAAATATTTTGTGATGCGTCATGGAGAATCAGAAAGTAATGTGCAAAACATTTGTAGTGGTAATCCAGAAAACAATCATCCTCTTACGGAAAATGGCAGAGAACAAGTTGCGGTATCAGCAAGGAAATTGAAGAATGCGGCGATTACTAAAATTATTTGTTCTCCTAATCTCCGGGCA
This sequence comes from uncultured Candidatus Saccharibacteria bacterium, assembly GCA_964425795.1. Classification (GTDB taxonomy): domain Bacteria; phylum Patescibacteriota; class Minisyncoccia; order Phycocordibacterales; family UBA1006; genus CAYRNU01. Next base: position 10,461 of record CAYRNU010000002.1, read on the forward strand.
CGACAGACAGCCCAGATAGTTGCGGACACTATAGGTATTGCTCAGGATCAAATCATCATTGACTCTCGTATTAAGGAATTTAATTTCGGTGATTTTGAAGGACGATCTTTTGAAAAATATGTCGAATATCGTGATACAGAAATGCATACAATGGATGTTAGGTTACCTAATGGAGAGAGTTTCCAGGACGTAAAAAAACGTGTCGGAGACTTCTTGTACGATATCGAAAAGAAAAATGTTAATGAAACGATATTAATTGTTGCGCACGGCGTTGAATCTGAAACAGTTCCTAGTATTATTTTGGGAAGTGATGCAACCACCTCTCGCGAATTGGCACGCACTGAAATTTTGCATAAAGCAGAATTTCGTGAATTTGAATTTGTCCCATTGCCTCATAATGAACGCTACGAGCTTGATTTCCATAAGCCATTCATTGATCAGATAGAAATGGAATTGGACGGACAGAAATTAGTCCGCACGCCAGAAGTAATGGATGTGTGGTTTGACTCGGGCGCCATGCCGTACGCGCAGGACCATGTATTGGGGGCGCCTATGGATTTTGCTCCTGCAACCGCTGATTACATTTCAGAAGGTGTCGACCAGACGCGTGGATGGTTTTATACCTTGCATGCGGTAGCAAATATGATGAACGACAAACCGGCAATCGCGTATAAAAACGTAGTATGTCTAGGGCTTATCCTGGATGCACAGGGGATCAAGATGTCAAAATCAAAAGGCAATATCGTAAATCCCTGGGATATGTTTGATACCTATGGAGCTGACGCGTTGCGTTTTTGGATGTATTCGATCAATCAGCCGGGCGACTCAAAGAACTTTGACGAGAAAACGGTAGACGAGGTAAACAAAAAAGTATTCAACTTGCTGCGCAACGTTGCAAAATTCTATGATCTGTATCGAGAAGGTGATATTGGAGTTGTCGATTACCGAACCAGTCCGCATGTATTGGATCAATGGATCATTACAAAAACTGACGAACTGATTGAAACAGTCACTGTTGCGTTGGATACCTACAAGATGATGGAATCATCCCGTGCAATCCGTGATTATATTGCCGATTTGTCTCAGTGGTATATCCGCCGATCCCGCGATCGATTCAAATCAGATGATACTGATGATCGCGCCTACGCATTGGCGACAACGCGCGCGGTGTTGATGGATGTTGCAAAATTAATGGCTCCGTTCACTCCGTTCTTTGCGGAGGAATTGTACCAATCACTTAGAAGTGAGCGAGATATTCAAGTCTCGGTGCATCTGACCGATTGGCCACAAGCCCGAGCTGTTAATGAACAAATTTTGTCTGATATGGAATCGACACGAACGCTTGTTACCAAATCATTAGAAGCGCGCGCAAAATCAGGCATCAAAATCCGACAGCCGTTGCAATCGGTGACATTGTCGGTGAAATTGGATGCCGATTATGAGGCAATTCTGGCAGACGAATTGAACGTAAAGGAAATTTTGCACGATCCGAATCTTGCAGAAGGAGAAGTGACTATTGATACAACAATCACTGATGCCTTGAAAAAGGAAGGGCAGTATCGCGAATTTCTTCGCGAAATTCAGGAGCTTCGCAAGCGGTCAGGACTGGAGCCGTCCGACAAAGTCGTCTTGAATGTGCAGACCTCTCCTGAAGGAATGGATATTATTGAAACATTCAAACCTGATCTCATGAAAATCGCAGGCATTACTGAAATCATTGAAGCTGCAGGTGAAACAACTATTGCGGTAGACGATCTGTCATTCTCGGTAACCCTGGTTCGTTAGTATGTCGTACGGCGTTTATCATACCGATATGGTCGTACTGGGTACGATGCCGTCCGATGAAGCGAGCAACATTATTACACTCCTTACGCGTGATTTGGGGTTGATTCGGGCAAAAGCGCAGTCAGTCCGCAAATCAACTTCGAAACTGAGATTCGGCCTACAGTACTTGTCTGCGGGAACCGTAGATGTCATTCGGGCAAAAGATTTTTGGCGGATTGTCGGTGTCGAAGGTAAGGTAACCCTGGTTCCCGGGGATATACGGCATACCGCATTGCATCGCATCGTTCAATTGATTGTTCGCATGGTCCCGCGTGATGAACGAGTAACGGGAGTGTATGAATCATTCGTAATGTCGGCGGAATTATTTGTCGCACATACTGACGGCGAACATCAGAATGCAATTGAACTGCTAACGGTAGCGCGCATACTTGAGGCGCTCGGGTATTGGAACGACGCATTGGAAATATACCGCGAGCAGGAAATTACTTCTGAAATACTCGTTGGCATTTCTGCAGATAAAAAGCGGTATGTAACAGCGATCAATGCTGCGCTGCGTGATAGTCATTTGTAGCGTGATATACTGGTTGTCATGGAACCCAATCCTAATCACGATAGCGAACTGGAGCGTGCAGAGGAAATGCTGTATCGGCCTGACATAGTCATAAAACAAAAAGCGCGCGCAAAATTGCACCGCGAGCATGCGCCTGTGCCGACCCGGTGGGAGAGTACCAAGTCTCAGACGCGAGCAGCTCGTGGAGCTTTCAAATTGCCGTCATCGCTATTTTCAAAATTATTTATCGGTTCGATCATATTCTTTGTGGTAGCCGCTGCGATTGCGGTAATTACCATTCTAACGAGCGCAAATGTATCCAGTCGCCGTATTAACCTCGAGGTTCTAGGTCGTACATTTGTCGATGGCGGAGAATTACTGCCGCTTCAGGTGGCGGTGGCGAATAATAACAATACTCAAATCGAGCTTGCCGATCTTGTTGTTGAATATCCCACGAATACAGGTTCGATTGAACGAATTCGTCGGTCGGTAGGGACTGTCGCAGCACGTCAGCAGACAATCCAGGATTTCGATTTAACCTTGTTCGGCGAGGAGGGAACTGTGGTTCCTATAACGGTAACGCTGGAATATCGCATACCTGATTCCAACGCGATTCTCACAAAAGATACATCGTATCAGGTAACGCTGCGTTCAACTCCTGTCGTGCTTACGGTGCTGGGTCCCCAAAGTTCGCTGCCGAACCAGCAGGTAACGATGAATTACACTGTCGTATCAAATTCAGCGACCGTCGTGGAAGACGTAGCGTTGGTAACTGAATATCCTGTTGGTTTTGAATTTATGTCTGCAGAACCTGCGGCATCATTTTCAAACAATGTCTGGGTGCTAGGAGATTTGGAGCCCGGAGCAACGCGCAGTATTGCGGTTACAGGAGTCGTGCGGGGAAGCGAAGGTTCATCAGTAGCGTTCAAGGGCGCCGTTGGTAAGCAGGATCCGCAGGACGAAAAACGCATCGGGGTAACATTCGGTACCATTGCGCAGCCTCTTGGTTTGGAATCTTCATTTATTTCTACGAGTATGATCGTAAACGATGCGGTGAACGGTACTGCATCGGTAGATCCTGGAGATGATATCAATATCCGGATTCCCTGGCAGAATCCATTGCCGGTCCGTGTTACGGATGCGGTGATCGAAGTACAGCTCGCCGGGCAATTTGAAACCGGACAAGTAGTTTCGCGTCAGGGTTTTTACAATTCTGCAACGCGCACTATTATTTTCAGCAAGGATAATGTGCAGAATCTTGCGGCAATCGAGCCGGGAGAATCGGGTGAATTCTCATTTACGCTTAAATCAAAACAAGGCTCGTCCATTTCATCTGCGACGAGTGAACCGACGATAACGTTGACTACCAACGTGCAGGGAATTGTCGATCCGGGAAATTTTCAACGAGCTGAGAAAATCAATCAGCTGGTATTGAAAGTAGTTTCTGATGTGCGCTTGTTGGTGGATACGCAGCATTTTACGGGGCTTATTGCCAATGACGGGCCGATGCCTCCAAAAGTAGGTCAGCGTACAACATATACGGTCGCAATGAGTGTCAGCAATTCTACGAGTACGCTTGTTGGCGCCAAGGTAGTAACGGTATTGCCGCAGTATGTCGAGTGGATGAACGTAGTTATGCCACAACAGACTGACGTCGTATATAATCCGGTAACTCGCGAGGTCGTATGGACAGTGGGTTCAGTCGAAGCCGGCGCGGGGTACTCAAAGCCCGTCAAGCAGGCATCATTTAAAGTTGGCATAACACCTTCAGAATCCCAGGTAGGTTCACCCCCTAATTTGACGGGAGACATTATGCTGACAGGAACTGATACGTTTACCAGCAAACAAATCCAGGCAAGCCGACGCCCGCTGACGACCCGATTATTGAATGACGCGTCAAGTGTCGGTTCTGACGGAGCTGTGGTACAGTAGGCATCATATGGAAAAGGATCACGCCTTGATGGAAAAAATAATATCACTGTGCAAGCGTCGCGGCTTTGTTTTTCAGGGTTCTGAAATCTATGGAGGACTTGCGGGTACATGGGATTACGGTCCTCTTGGTTCGCTGCTCAAGGAAAACATCCGCCAATCATGGCTGAAGAAATTCGTGCACAATCGCACCGATATGTATCTGGTTGATGCGGCGATTTTGATGAATGCAAAAGTCTGGGAAGCTACAGGGCATGTGAATGAATTCCATGATCCGCTCGTTGATGATCTCAAGACAAAAAAACGCTACCGCGCCGATCATTTATTGGAGCAGCACGGCATAACAAATGCAGATGCATTATCTGTTGAAGAAATGACGGCACTGATTCGTGAAAAGGGAATCAAGAGTCCAGACGGCAATCCGCTGGGAGATGTGCGTCAATTCAATATGATGCTTGCAACACGCATCGGTGCCGCGGAAGATTCATCGGCAATATCGTATTTGCGCCCGGAAACAGCGCAGGGTATTTTTGTGAACTACAAAAACGTCATGGATTCGATGAGTCCAAAGATGCCATTCGGTATCGCGCAGACCGGAAAAGCGTTCCGCAATGAAATCACGCCGCGCGACTTTATTTTCCGATTGCGCGAGTTGGAACAGATGGAAATTGAATACTTCATCCATCCATCGCAGTGGGAATCTTTGTTTGCTTATTGGAAAGACGAACAATTGGAATGGTTTGGGTCTGTAGGTATGGATATGGACAAGCTTCACGAATATGAACATCCAGCAGAAGCACGTTCGCACTATTCAGGTCGCACTGTAGACTGGGAATTTGAATATCCTTTTGGAACAAAGGAATTGTGCGGTTTGGCGTATCGCACCAATTTTGATCTATCGCGTCACGCAGAATATAGCAAGCAGAAATTGCAGTACACCGATCAAACCACCAACGAAACATTTGTGCCGCATGTTATTGAACCATCATTTGGATTGGATCGAACATTCTTGGCATTGCTCGTATCCGCATATCGCGAGGACAATCTAGGCGGGGAAGAACGGGTCTATTTGGATTTGAAACCAACTATTGCCCCCTTCAAACTCGCTGTATCTCCACTACTAAAGAACAAGCCTGAATTGGTGGAAAAAGCGCAGGAAATTTTTGGAACATTAAAATCTGAATTTGGTAATGTTGTATGGGATGACAACGGCAATATCGGCAAGCGATACCGTCGCCAGGATGAAATCGGGACCCCGTGGTGCGTTGTAATTGACTTTGATACGCTCGGCGAAGAAAAACCAGAACTGAAAGACACCGTCACTATTCGTGATCGCAATACTGGGGAACAGCAACGTATGGATATTCCAACATTGGTTGCTTATATCAAAGAAAATATTTCATAAATAAAAAGTCCTGAATTTATTTCAGGACTTTTTCCGAGTAACGCTATTTAAATAATTGCAGTGTTACTCAGTTCTGTTGTCGATTAGATTTATTACTTCTTCCATGAATACTCGTACGGGTTTCCAGAAAGGGAGAGTGATTCCAATGCACACTGCAGAGAGAATCATAAGAGTTTGGTTCACTTCATTTGTGTGTTTCATGTATCCAATAAGACTGAACATGAAGATGATGCTACACATTACGATTATTTTGCTCATAACTTTAGATTTGTTCCAGTATACGACATATCTTTTCCAGGTGGTATACTGCCGGTATGAACTATAGAAAAACACTCCTTTCTAATGGCTTGCGCATCGTAACGGTTCCCATGAAGGGAAATCCAACAGCAACGGTAATGGTATTGGTAGAAGCTGGCTCAAAGTATGAAAATAAAGACATTAACGGCATCTCACATTTTTTGGAGCACCTATGTTTCAAGGGAACATCGACTCGAACCGGACGTGAATTGAACCTGGAACTCGACGGACTGGGTGCCCGCACCAATGCATTTACTTCGTCTGAAATGACGGGCTACTACGGTAAAGGAAGGGTAGCGGCAGTGCCTAAATTGTTGGAAATCATTTCTGATTTGTATTTGAATCCGACATTGCCGTCAGACGAGATCGAGCGCGAGAAGGGAGTCGTGTTAGGTGAGATTGATATGTATGAAGATATTCCTACACTCAAGATCGCTCACATTTTCAATGAATTGGTATACGGCGATCAGCCGGCGGGATGGTCAATTTTGGGACCAAAAGAAGTGATACGTTCGCTGGACAGAACAACCATCATGGATTATCGCAGCAAGCATTATGTGCCCGAGGCAACGGCGATCATTGTCGCAGGTGATGTTGTTCATGCAGATATCGTGCGTCAGGTAAAAAAACTATTTGCAAAAATCGATCGTAGCAAAAAGCATCCAAAGAAAAAAGTGAGCGAAGCTCAAAAGAGTCCCGCCATCGTAGTCCATCAAAAGAAAACCGATCAGACGCATCTTATTATGGGATTCCGTACCGTACGCGCCGCACACAAAGACGCCCCAGCTCTAGATGTGTTGTCTGCTGTGTTGGGTGCTGGCATGAGCTCTCGTCTGTTTTTTAAATTGCGAGAGGAGATGGGAGTAGGATATTACGTCCGCGCAGAACATGGCAATCAGACTGACCATGGATTATTGGCATTGTCGGCTGGAATTGATTCACAGCGCTTGAACGAAGTTGTTTCTGTTCTGCTTTTTGAAGCACAGAAATTGCGCAATGAATTAGTGAGCGAAGCCGAACTTAAGAAAACCAAAGATTATCTGCTGGGTAATTTTGAAATGGGGCTGGAATCATCAGATGAGGTTGCTGAATTTTTTGGATCACAGGAAATTTTGCGCCAAAAGATAGAGACCCCAAAAGACGTAGATAAAAAAATACGCGCCGTGACACCTCGTGATATTCGTCGAGTCGCTAAAAAATACCTTGTCAGCAAAGGGTTAAATCTTGCAATTCTTGGCCCGCATGCGGATATTGCTGAAATCCGTAAGCTTTTGGATGCCAGTACGTCTTGGTAATATATGGTTATGAACCCCTCATCATTCAAAATCTCAGCCCGTAGTCTTGCTGGAATTGCCCTTGGTATCGTTGCTATGGTTGTTTTGTGGAACCTCAGGGATCTTTTGATGGTTATCGGTGTGGCACTGGTTATCGCCGCATTTATGAATGGCCCGATCCAATTGCTCAAGCGCATTAGAGTCCCTCGTGTAGTAGCCAGTATCATCGTCTATTTTTTGATGGCGGGCATTTTTGCTTCCGTATTGGTCCTCTTTGTTCCGGTATTTATGAACGAAGTCCAGTCGTTCGTAACGTTATTGCCGCGCGATTCTGAAATCGCGACCATCATTAATCTAGTGTCTGATCCGGATACGTTCAAGACGCTTTCAAATCCTGAAAATACCAAACAGACTGCAAGTCTTGCAAAACAGCTAGCACCCCTCTTTTCGGGTGATAGCGGTGTGATTGCCGGATCAAGCGCTATTATCGGAACTGTTTTGAACGTTATTCTGACGTTCGTGATCGCGTTTTACTTTTCAATCGAAGAACATGGTATCGACAGATTTATCCGTTTGCTGACTCCTCGCGAGCGTGAAGACTATGTGTTGGGATTGTGGTCACGCGTCCGTCGCAAGATCGAGCTCTGGTTCCGCGGACAAGTAATTCTTGCTTGTATATTGGGCGTGCTTACTTATGTGTCTCTATTGTTGCTTGCGGTACCGTATGCGCTGTTATTGTCATTGCTCGTAATCGTATTGTCGATCATTCCGTTCGGTATCGTATTGGCGACCGTTCCTGCGGTTGTCATCTCATTCCTTGCTGGGGGCTTGCCGCTGGCGTTGATTGTGCTTGGTATCTATATTGCGTTGCAGCAAATCGAAAATCACATCTTCCAGCCGTTATTCGTAAAGCGTACCACCGGACTTCCTCCTATTGTCGTGATTATCGCTCTTGCCGGCGGAGTGATTTTGGTAGGGGTTGCGGGCCTCTTTATTGCGGTTCCAGTTGCAGTGCTTCTTCTTGAACTCCTTTCAGACTACGAAAAATCCCGCCACCAGAGACAGTTGCAAAGCGAGTAACCAATCGGCATACTGCAGGAATATATGTCCGACAAAAATTTCTACATTACCACTACGCTTCCGTATGTAAACAGCGATCCGCACGTGGGTTTTGCTATGGAAATTATCCGTGCTGATATTATTGCTCGACACAAGAAGCTGATGGGCTACAACGTATTTTTCAATACCGGCACTGACGAGCACGGGCAAAAATTGTGGGCAGATGCCCAAAAGGCAGAGAAGGATGTAAAGGCATACGTTGACCACTATGCGGAAGAATTTCGAGGGCTCAAGTCGTTGCTTGCTATCAGCGATGATGTTCATTTTATTCGTACTACCGATGCGCACCACGAATCAGCGGCACAAGCGTTTTGGAAATTGTGCGATCAAAACGGATACATCTACAAGAAAAACTACCAGGTAAAATATTGCGTCGGATGCGAATTGGAAAAGACTGATTCTGAATTGGATGAAAACGGTCGCTGTCCGATTCACCCGAATCGCGATATTGAATTGATCGACGAAGAAAACTATTTTTTCAAATTCTCGGAATTCCAAAAGCCGCTATTAGATTTTTATGCGACGCATCAAAAATTTGTCATTCCTGATTTTCGTCTAAATGAAATCCGCTCATTTGTGGAACGCGGTTTGGAAGATTTTTCTATCTCGCGCTTGAAATCAAAAATGCCGTGGGGCATTCCCGTTCCGGGAGATGATGCGCAGGTAATGTACGTGTGGTTTGATGCGCTCGTTAATTATATTTCTACGCTCGGATGGCCTGAAAATAGTGAACAATTCCAGGCATTCTGGGCAAACGGCAATCCTACCCAGTATTGTGGCAAGGATAATTTGCGCCAGCAATCCGCAATGTGGCAGGCAATGCTAATGGCGGCAGGACTTCCAAATTCTCATCAGATCATCATCAACGGATTCTTCAATGGCGAAGGCGGCATCAAGATGTCAAAGTCTATCGGCAACGTCGTAAATCCAGCTGATGTCGTTGCCGAATACGGTACCGACGCATTGCGTTATTATGTGACTCGCGAAGTATCGATGTTCGAGGACTCTCCGTTTTACATGGAAAAATTCAAAGAAGTCTACAATGCAAACCTGGCGAATGGTTTGGGAAATCTATTGTCACGCAGTATGAATATGGCCGCATCATACGGCGTTGATCTTTCGGGCATTGCCTTGCCAAACTATGCCGATGTAGCCGATGGCGCTATGGAGCGATTTGAACTCAACGTCGTGATGGATAACATCTGGGCTGAAATTGGAAAACTCGATCGTTATGTACAGGAAACAGAACCGTTCAAGACGGTAAAGACCAACCCTGAAAAAGCGCATCAGGATATTCAAAAAGTCATCCAGGGATTGGCTACGATTGCGGTGGCATTGCAGCCGTTTTTGCCGAATGCGTCCCAGGCGATAATCGAAACAATCCAGGCAGGAAAGAAACCGGAACAACCGCTATTTTTGCGAAAGGAATAATATGGAATTCAAATATATCGATATCCATTCGCATCTGAATCTTTCTCAGTTTGATGCCGACGCAGATCAGGTTGCACAGGACATGGCAGCCGAGGGCGTTGCGGCAATTACGGTGGGCACGAATGCTGAAACCTCCGCGCGCGCAATTAAGCTTGCTGAAAAGCATGAAAACTTGTTTGCATGTATCGGCCTTCATCCAGTAGACAATCCAGATGCAGTTTTTGATATCGAAACATTCGAACAGCAGGTACAGCATCCTAAAGTCGTAGCAATAGGGGAATGCGGATTGGACTACTTTCGTTTGGAAAACGAAGCGGACGTTACGCGCCAGCGGGAAAATTTTCAAAAGCAAATCGATCTCGCGATCAAATATGACAAGCCGTTGATGCTGCATGTTCGCCCTAGTGCTGGAAGTTTTGATGCGTATGATGATGTGCTAGAAATCCTGCGGCCGCTCGCTGCAGAACACGGATCGCGATTGCGCGGCAATTCACATTTTTTTGCAGGCACTCCTGATCAAGCGCGCCAATTCAACGAATTGGAATTCACCGTTTCTTTTACGGGCGTTATTACCTTTACCCATGATTATGATGCGACTATTCAATCAGTGTCGCTTTCTATGATGCATGCCGAAACTGACGCTCCGTATGTAGCCCCAGTTCCTCATCGTGGCGAACGCAATACTCCGGCATATGTAAAATACGTATACGAAACATTGGCTGATATACGCGGCGAAGACAGGGAAACCGTACGTCTGCAATTGCTTGAAAATGCTGTAACTATGTTTCTCTCCAAGAAGAACTAGGCAGCAACCACTTTTTTACACTGAATCCACTAGGCATTATTCCTATTGACTTTGTCAATGGAGAGGAATAGGCTAAAGGCAAATACACATCTCGCTATTTAAAAACTAAATCATGAAAATATGAAGAAACTATTACTCATTGCGTGCTTGTTCACCATGGTTATGGTGATACATCTGAATGTTTACGGTACGACCTGTGCTGGCGCTACCGTCCTTAATCCCGCTTCACTGCCGATTGTTAATCAGGCAATGGTGTGTGGAGCTACAAACGATTTAAATAGTACTAATGTTCCGGGAACACTTTGTGTTAGTGGAGCAAATGTTGGTTATAAAAACGGCAACGAGTCTCTTTATCGTTTAACTCCCACAATATCTGGCAACTATACTATTAGTATAGTTGCACAAACATGGTCTTCAATAATTGTCTACAATGGTTGTCCTAATGGAGGAGGCACATGTGTTGGTGGTGTTGGTACGGCTGGTACTACAAAAAATATAACTGTAAATCTGACAGCAGGTGTTACTTACTATATTTGGTTTGATACTTGGCCTACGCCTAACAGTCCATGTCCAGGAACGTTTTCTATCACCGCACCAGTTGCTCCACCAGCTAATGATTTAGTTTGTAATGCAACAGTGATTGCATGCGGACAAACATTGGCGGGTACAACAGTTAATGCTACTAATTCAGGAACTGGTGAAAACCAAACCTGCGGAACAATCCAAACCCAACCTGGTGTTTGGTATGTAGTTGCAGGTACAGGTCAAATAATGACTGCTAGTTTATGTGGAACCGGATGGGACAGTAAAATTTCTGTGTTCTCTGGTCCAAATTGTAGTTCACTTACGTGTATTGGAGGTATTGATGATAATGGTCCTTCATGCGCAGGAGCACCAGCATCGTTCAGTTGGACATCTGTTATTGGAACCAACTATTATATTTTGGTTCATGGATTTAATTCAACCAGTGCATTTAATCTTGCGCTGACGTGTATAACGCCTGCAGTCTGTAATTACAGCGTTCCATATTCAGGTAGTAATTCTATTACTACTTGTAGTGGAACAATTTGTGATCATGGTGGAATAGGAAACTATACTACATTTGCCAACGGCTATACAGTTATTAATCCTACGACACCAGGTTACTTAGTTTCAGTTGATGGAACTATCGATACAGAATTTGGCTACGACTATGTAGAGTTTTATGACGGAATTGGGCTAGGTACATTTATTATTGGTTATTGGGGAACAGGACCTTTACCTGCTCCAGTTACCTCTACTACAGGTCCGCTGACTATTCGTTTTGTGTCTGACCTCTCTATTAATTATAGTGGTTTCTCTTTAAACATTACGTGTTTAAATCCGCTTCCAATAGAGCTCGTCAGTTTTGATGCGACATGCGACATGCAGTCGGGTAATAGAACAATTTCTTGGCAGACAGCGTCAGAAACGAACAATGAACATTTTGTAATCGAGCGCAGTTCAAATGCTATCGATTGGACAGAGGTTCATCGTGAATCTGGTGCAGGTAACAGTAATACGCAGTTGTCGTATGAATGGATTGATCAGGAAATCCTGAGTAGTACTGTTTATTACAGACTGACACAAGTTGATTTCAACGGCCAATTTGAAACGTTCAATCCGACTACGGTCACCTGCAATCCTGATGTACCTGTTGCACAGATTCGTCCAAACCCAAATGATGGCAATTTCCAATTATGGTTTACCGAGCCCCAAGAGGGAACTGAAGCCTTGATTGAAATCGTCGACAATATGGGACGAGTGCTGTCGCAGCAAACAGTCACAGGAACCGGTACTGCTATAGCAGTACAATTCAACGTAACGTTGAATGCAGGCGTGTATCATTTGCGGATCGGAGGCAGTGTGCCTCAGACAGTAAATTTCATAGTAATAAAATAACCCGTTCTTTTCATAGTAAGTGGTGGAAGCCCGTCCAATATGGACGGGTTTTTTAGTGCGCAGTCCTTTTTGACATAGCCCCTTCTTTTTGGTACAGTGGTGCCCGTATGACACATAAAGAAGTACATACAGATCTTTCAGAAAATACACACGTATTGGAGCCACGCGTGTACGAGGTCGGATACCTACTGGTACCGTCTCTACGCGAAGAAGATCTTGATACACAAGTAAAGGCAATAACTGACGTTATTGCAGAACACAAGGGTCTCCAGATTGCCGATGATCAGCCACAGCTTATCGACCTAGCGTACGATATGGTGAAAGTTCTCGACAATAAGAATTATAAATTTTCACAGGGTTATTTCGGTTGGGTAAAGTTTGAACTTGATCCATCAAGCATCAATGCAGTTAAAATCGCATTGGAGAAGAACCTCAACATTATTCGTTTCCTTTTGATTTCAACTGTTCGCGAAAACACCGTTTTCTCGAAGAAGCTAACGTACAAGTCGACACGACGTTCAGTTGAAGATGGGGAAGAAGTAGCAGCGCCGCTTGCAGAAATGGAAGACGATGCGACTCCTGCGGTGGTTAATCTAGAGCTTGAAACAGGCGATAGTGCAGACGACACAGCAGGTGCTACAATGGAAGCATAATTGTAATAAATTAACGCAACCATTATATGTATCTCAACAAAGTATTCATTGTCGGCAACCTGACACGCGATCCTGAACTAAAGTCACTGCCAAGCGGTGCAAAAGTTACCTCATTTTCTGTGGCGACCAACCGCGTGTGGAGCGACCAGTCAGGTAAGCGTCAGGAAGCAACCGATTACCACAACATCGTAGTATTCGGACGACAGGCGGAAACATCAGCTCAGTACCTGAAAAAAGGCTCAAGCCTGTTGGTAGAGGGACGATTGCAGACTCGTAGCTGGGATGGCCAGGACGGGAAGAAGCAGTATCGAACCGAAATCGTCGCTGACCGAATCCAATTCGGATCACGACCAGGCGGAGCGGCAACAGGAGGTGCGCCTATGGCAGCACCAGCCGGAGGATCATCTGATGATCAGTCAGGTCCTGCAGATGTAGACGTCATTGAATACCCTGAGAACGATCTTAATCCAGAGGATATTCCTTTCTAGTTTATGCAAAAACCACAGTGTTTCTTTAAACAGAACAACATCAACCATATTGATTACAAGGATATTGAGTTGTTGAAGAAGTTCATTACTCCCAGCGCCAAGATCATGGCAAGCAAGCGCAGCGGCGTTTGCGCCAAGAGCCAGCGCAAGCTATCGCTTGCTATCAAGCATGCTCGCTTCATGGGATTGCTTCCATACATCCAAAGCTAAATAGCCTTTCAAAAAACTAGACCTCGCGTCTGGTTTTTTGTTTACCTCCTAAAAACAAGATAAATTTGAAATCGTAAAAAAAGCCCCAAGATGTCTTGGGGCTTTTCATTCTCTCGTCAATTCTTTTTTAAAATTGTTTTTAGTTCCTGTATTAAATTTTCTGTAGCGGGAGCGTTGCGCCCGTCATATTCTGCATAGGCTAATGCGATTCTAGCCCACAGCAATGCTTCGCTGTATCTGCCGCGTTTGTAGAGCAAATGGGCATAGGTATCGGAATTAAATTCCGATTGCTGCATCTTTATAGATGCTTCCACCCATCCGATTGCAAGATCGAGATGTTCAGGCGCATCCATATTAAGATAAAAATACCAAGCAAAGTCATTTAGCTGCATGTAATCATCGCTTGAAACATATTTTTCAACAAACAGGGCAGCGCTTTTGGCGTAATGGTCCCAGTCTGCCGATTCGAAATATATCCAGAGATCTGCGCTGAGAATAATTTCTTCAGCTTCAGGTATCTGTAGTGTTTCAAGTTCATTCACCAGAGATTCGTACTTTTCGTTGTCCTTGATTGTTCCAGAGAAACAATCAAGTATTGCTTCAAAGTAGATTCTCTTGATTAGGGTTGCAACGGAATCATGGGTGTACAGCTTTTCATACTCGTTTCGATGTGATAATACATGCCGAAATAATGGCAGACGAGTATCAATCTTATATGATTGCAGTATATTCCAGTTTCTCCGCTCGATTAATGCATCCTCGTTTTGGGTTGCTAAGTAATGCGATAGCTCAACATCATACGATAGGCAAGTTTTGGCTCTCATGCTGATGTAAGCAAGCAGCTCGTCAGTTGTAATCGTTTTTGATGCGAACTTCTGCTCAAGAGCTCCGTAGCGCCGGTAGGTGTCCGTTGCAAGAATGCTGTGGCTGAGGAAATCTTGTAGATTCCACGCGCCAGTGAAACGATGCACCAAATTGCCGTCGCCGTCGATAAAGAGGTACGTAGGATAACATTGAACGTCGTAACGCTCCTGTAGGTACGGGCCTTCGCCTTTCTCCATATCAATTTGTTTACTAATAAAGAGAGAGTCGAACAGTGCCCCCGCTGCTTCCTGTGGAAAAATATTCTTTTCCATGGATTTACAGGGTTTACACCATGCTGTGGACGCATCAATGAAAACAAGCTTGTTTTCTTGCTTTGCTCGTACAAGCAAAGCAGGGAAGGAGTCAGTTTCAAACGTTATGCCGTTGCCACCTTGGGCTGTAATAGGTACCAGGGTACCCACTACCATGCATATGATAAGGGCTATTTTCTTCATGTTATAAATGTTTCTGGTTTTTATATATAATACATTATTTATGTATTTTGTCAATATTATACTTATTCACAGACCCGCTACTAGTGTTGCAATGGAGTATCGTTATACAATAAATACGTATGAAAAAATATATTATGTTTGCAGGTATTCTTGCTGTCGTTGTCGGAGGAACTGTAGCATCAGCTCAGTACTTCTCTACAGCACAGAAGAACGCCCTTATTAAGGAAGATCTTACTAGTGGTCAGGTAACTGCAATCGATAAATTGGTTGCAGCGTGTCGTGAGGTTATTGCAGAGGATCCAAGTCCTCGCGGTCAGTCATGTGCTGACTTTAGATACAAGTGCGTAGGTACAACGGTACGTTGTGAAAACTACCACAGCAGCACCGACAGCTGGCACCTTATTGGCAGCAACGCCAATTGTGACCAGTCAAACGGTTATGGCGGACACTGTGGAGGTGAAGTTCCAAACTGTTCAGGTATGAGCACTGGTTCTACTAATGCAACTCCCGGAACAGCGACTCCTGAATTCAATCCAACGGCTACGATTAATACGACGTTGCGCGTAGGAAGCAGTGGTGTTCAGGTAGTTGCTTTGCAGCAATTCTTGAAGGCATTCGGTTTCTACAAGGGAACCGTTGACGGATCATTTGGTAGCGGAACAGCAACTGCTGTTGCTGCATGGCAGGCAAGCGTTGGTCTAAAGGGCGATGGTGTCTTTGGTCCTGATACACGATCAGTATGGCAGGGAGCAAGCGGTAAGTACTACTGCAAGATTCCTGGACAGCCTTCAAAGATTTGTAAGCAGGAAGGACAGCCAACAGGCGCTGATTGTGATCCATTGCCACCAACAGGTGACAATCAGGGATGTTCAGTAGCCGGAATGTACGGAACTGTTACTACCGGTACAGTTTTGATGCAGGCTCAGGGGCAGACTCCAACCTCATCTCTGTAATTTAGAGATATAAAAAACACCATGTTTCTAAACATGGTGTTTTTTTGTACACTAGTCGCTTTTGTTTATTACTCGTTCCTCCAAAATAATGTACGCGCTGAACTGATGTGTTCTGCGGGTTCAATACTGATTCGCCACAATTTGGTGTCGGGTTCATATCTGATTATAGGAATAATGACCGCACCTTCCATCTGGAAAAATCCCAAACAGTACTTGTAATCTTGCCTGGCATATTTTTTAAATTCGTTGCTACTAATTTCTGTAAACAACACGTACAAGCGCAAGCGTGCTTCGCGGGTTCCGATATTTTTAGTAACATCCCATACCTTCTCTCTTGTTGCTTTTAACAGATCGGTACGATCATGCTCTGCGTTAAGGTATGGAAGAACTTCTCTCCAGGAAAAGAATTTTTCTGATACGGTAACCGTATCAGTCGCATCACAAATGGTAAGAATGAAGTCGTTGGTTGCCTCATCAATAACGAAACCAAATTGTTTCAATGTTGCATTGCTGCCTCCGTATTCAGTAAGTACTCCCCAGGATTGAACTGGACGGGATTTAAAGTAGGTAACAGATTCGCTGTTTTGGGCTGTAGCAGTGCTTGCTATTGCAAACACAATGCTAGTAATCAGTAGGATTTTTTTCATTTCTATTATCGTTTTCTTCGATAATAGACCGTGTCAGATTTTTGTCAAATAAAAAAACCGAACGTTATGTGTTCGGTTTTTTACTTAAGATAAGAATTGTATCATTACTAAAGATGTCCGTGAGTAATGATCTGGTCGCCCTGTGCTATACAGTTTTGATCCATTGGTACAAAGCATAGTTTAAATCCTCCATGCCCCGGATTTGCTTCAACTTTGGCAACTTTGGCAACGCCATCAGT
>CAYRNU010000003.1:0-20710 GCA_964425795.1 uncultured Candidatus Saccharibacteria bacterium
GAGGCAAGACTCTGTCTATTACCGGTTCTTTTACGAGCGTTCCTGATCACCCGCACGCCATAGCAGGAGACATATCTGCTCACCTAACCGACTCAATTCCATGCTGGGCACGAACGCACCGCTTTCCAAAGCAGGATATTGCATTGCTGTCGAACTGGAATGACAAGAAAGATTGGATTGTAGACCATGCTAATACCGCCGATGTTCATGCGATTGCTGGCACCCCTACATGGGTAATGCGTATATTAGAAAGTATTCGTGATACCAATACCAGCGTTGCCGCGGTGTGGCCCAACCTGAAATTGTTCATTCATGGCGCAGTAGCATTCGGTCCGTATCGTCAGTCGTTTCTGGATATTACGCAAGGCTGTGATGTTGCCTTGGTGGAAGCTTACAATGCTACCGAAGGATTTTTTGCATTCGGAGACGCTTCAACGAACGGCATGTATCTGCTGACCGATCACGGCATTTTTTATGAATTTGTCGAAAAGAAATATTGGAATCAGAAAAACCCCGTAGCCATTCCATTGGAAGAGGTCGTGGCTGGAGTTGATTATGCACTGGTTATAACTACCTACAACGGATTGGTTCGGTATATGGTGGGGGATGTCGTGCGATTTACTTCGACCGAGCCGTACAAAATTGTAATCGTGGGCAGAACGAAGCACTTTATCAATGCTTTTGGCGAGGAAGTGATGGGCGCACAGATCGCAGAGGCGATTGCATATGCATCAGAACAAACAAATAATAAAGTGCGCGCATTTACGGTAGCTCCTGTGTATATGCATAATGGGGCCGGAACGCACGAATGGCTTATTGAATTTGAAAACGATACGTATCCTCATGCTAATTTTGCATTGATGGTTGATCAAAAATTGCAGGAGTTGAATTCTGACTATGAGGCAAAACGCGCGGGCGATGGAATTTTGAAAATGCCTATCCTGACTGTAGCGTCGCATGAAACATTTTTGCGCTATATGGAATCAAAGCAAAAGCTAGGCGGCCAAAATAAGGTACCGCCAGTAACTAATGATAGAGAATTGATCGAGGAGATTAAGAAGTTTATTTAATTGGCGGAAACGGTGAGATTTGAACTCACGATACCTTGCGGTATGCCGGTTTTCGAAACCGGTGCATTCAACCACTCTGCCACGTTTCCAGTACCACCACTGTATAGTTTTTAGTTCAGTTCGGCAAATAAAGCCAAAGTATAAGGAGCTTGGCTTGTGTTCGACCTCGTTCCTTATATTTGACATTTATATAAAATATGCTACAGTAATACAAACGCCATATTTCGCGGCTTGATAGCGAAACATTTTTTGAACATTTAAATCTATAAATGATGACGACAAAAACGTTGATCACGTCCCGGGATCCGAAAGGACTCCATGCGGTTGGTTTATTCGAGTCTACTTACAACAAAGCAGGCCTTGATGAATCAAAAGCGCAACGCCTTAATGAAAATGGCGGTGAATTTCAAACCGAGCTGAAAAAGCTCATTGAACGCTTTTCCGAATCCAATCAGTTTGCAAAGGAAGTAGTGAATTCAAAGCACACCTACCCGAACGAGTACAAAATCCTTCCCATTGCTGCACAAATTGCAATAATCGGAGAGACGTTTGGACTCTCAACTGATAAAGCATTGGAATATGTAAAGACATTGCCTGCATTGCCCGAAGGTTCTGAAGGATGGTTTGCTATTCCGTCGTTTACCGCAATTGCTCAAAAGCATTTTCCCGCAATTACCGATCCTGCCGAGCAATATTGCATGGCAGTAAACTATGCGTTGGAAAAATTGGCTGCTTCACGGTCGTTTTATAATTACCGTGCTGGCGAGATCATACCTAAAAAATTGCAGCAGCATGCACGCACTGTTTCCATGATGGAAGAAATTCAAAAAGTTCAGACAGGAGCCATCCTGATTATTGCTGGACAATTAGGGCTTCGCCATCGTGGCAAATCCGTGCGTCGTGCCCGCGAAACATTTGCTGCTAACGAATTTGGTTTAGGAGCACTGGCTGTGATTTCGATTGTGCTGGTATACCCGCAACGCTTGGTGCGTTGGGAAGAACTGGACCTGGATTGTGCCGGTGACGAGTTTTCTCCGGATGGTGATGGTTCCTTTTCTGAGGCCCCGCACCTCTACTTCGGCGGCGGCAGGGCCGGGTTCGACGCGGGGGATGTTTCCGAGGCGGGCGACCACTATGGCTCGGCGTCGGGTTTTGTTCCGAAGTATTTCTGCAGTCAACAAAAGGCATCATGTGATGCCTTTTGTGCTAGCTCTTTATTTTGTATTCATCGAAGAACGTATCCAGCCCCCTAGCATTCTACCGATTTCGTCGATGTGTGTTTGGAGGACGACGTATTTTTTAGGATCAAACGTTTTTGTTTCCTTCATAAGACGTATCAGGAATCGCAGGATATTCAGCTTGCGTGCCTTGTCGCCGTAACTTGCTTCAAGGAGCGATTCTAAAATATCTAAAATGACTTCCTCGCTTCTTTCGTATACCGTAAATCGGTCATGTTTGGGAACGATTTTGCGATAGTCATGGAATACACGATACAGCTCGTAGGTTTTGTTCAAAATCGGGATATCGTGTTCAGTCATATGAAGAAATGTACTAATCTATTAGATAAGGTTGCTGATCCAGAAATGCTATTTGATGCATGGAAGGAATTCAGAAGAGGCAAGGCGTCACGGGTTGATGTTCGCGCTTTTGAAGTTGATCTTGAGGCAAACATTTTTCAATTGTCGCGGGAACTGTTGGCACAGACGTATCGCCACAGTGGGTATGTCGGTTTTTATATTACTGATCCCAAGCGGCGACATATCCACAAGGCATCGGTCCGAGATCGTATCGTGCATCATGCAGTGATGAAGGTACTCAATCCGTTGTTTGAACCGACATTCATTGCAAATTCATTTTCGTGTCGCGTAGGCAAGGGTACTCACAAGGGCGTTGTCGCATTGCGTACTATGCTGCGCAAGGAAAGCAGGAATGATACACGGTTTTGCTATGTGCTGAAATGCGACGTGCGTAAATTCTTTGATTCGATTGATCATGCGATTCTGATCGCTATTGTGAAAAAAAGAATCAAAGATCACGGAATGCTGTGGTTGTTAGAAGAAATCATCGGAAGTTTTTCGGGTGAACGATCAAACCTGTTCCAGAAGCGAGGGGTACCTATTGGCAACTTGACCTCCCAGATTTTTGCCAATATATACATGAACGAGTTTGATCAATTTGTGAAGCATCACCTGCGGGTACAGCACTACGCCCGCTATACTGATGATTTCATTGTGGTTTCGCAAGATTCTCATTATCTACGAAAGCTAATTGTTCCTATGAATGAATTCCTAAAGCAACAACTTGCCCTTGATCTACATCCTGGCAAAGTGTCAATCGGGAAATATCATCACGGTGCTGATTTTTTGGGATATGTTGTGTTTCCGCACCATACATTGTTGCGCAAACGGACATTACGGAGAATGTGGAGAAATTTTGAAGGCAAAACACGAGAATATAAGAGAGGAGCGATAACCAAAGAAGCTGTAGCAGCATCATTGAATTCCTATATGGGCATACTTTCGCATGCGGACGCTTTTAGAATACGCGAAGAATTAAAGAATCGTTTTTGGTTTGAAGTTAATGAATAGTATTAACCGATCGGTTAATACTATTATAACAGATTATTTATGTTTGTCAATTTTTAGTGATTATTTTGCTTTGAATCGTATGATGCGTAGTTTGTGCATGACTATGGTGACGGGATAAATAGGATCAAATTCAAACCAGCGTTGTGCAAAGTTCGGACTATCCGGATGCTGGTGGTGGTTGTTTTGATACAGCTCGCCTAACATGATGGTAGAAAGGATCCAGGTGTTTTTTGAATTGTCGCCTAGTTTGAAATTGCGGTAACCCCACATATGTCCGCACCAGTTCACGATGGCTCCCTGTATAGGACCGTTCATAAGTGTGAGCGGTAAAAATAGCCAGCACCACCATGTAGGAGCAAAGAGTGCATAAAATGTAATAGCTAAAAGTGCCATTACAATCATGACAATATTGCTGCCGGCGAATTTTTGAAAATGCTCCCATTGAGGGAATTTTCGCTGCTGATACAAATTCGCAATGCTGTGGACACCGTCGCGTACTTCTATATAGATGTTTTTGGTGATAATCATCATCCGCGGTAATGCAAAAAGAACATCAATACCATATTTTTTCTTCGAAAAATTTAATGGCGAATGAGGATCGTCTTTCTTGTCGCTGTGCTCGTGATGCTGTAGGTGCATTTTTGCGTATGCTTTTGGATTAAGAAAAGAGGAGCCCTGCAAGAACCAAGTCAAAAAATAAAACGTGCGTTCCCAGAATCGGCTCATGATGAATTGTCCGTGAGTGCCGTAACGGTGTAGGTAGAAGCTATGCATGAATAATGATCCAAAGAAATGGAGTGCAATAATCGTCATGAATAGCCAGATACTCATATGTCTAGAATAGCACAAAATATCATTTTTATTTAAAAAAAATCGTTATAGTATACTATTAAGTACTCGTATGAAAAAAATTACATTGATTATTATTGGTAGCGGTGCGTTATTGGTAGGTTTTATTATTGGGTATTTGGTGGCTGCAAATTCTGAATCAAAAATGACAGCAAAACCGGGTATGCATATGATGGCTGATGGTTCTATGATGAGTAATGATGCTCATGATATGGATATGTTAGGCATGATGGCTTCTATGAATGAAAAACTATACGGGAAGACTGGCGATGATTTTGACAAGACATTCATATCTGAAATGATCATCCATCATGAGGGTGCGGTAGAAATGGCACAGCTTGCGCTAAAAAATGCTAAGCACCAGGAAATAAAAGATCTCGCAAATGCAATCATTTCCGCTCAGAATAAGGAAATTGCAGATATGAAGGCTTGGCAGAAGAATTGGTATAATCAATAATATTAAATTTAAAAAAGACCACCCTTGGTGGTCTTTTTTAAAAGCTAGCATTCAGATCAGTTTAATTCTTCGCACGTGTTTGGTGGCAGATTAATTTTTACTGGATTCCCAGCAATTTCAAAACCATCGGCGCAAGCGGATCTGCAGACGTTCCATATACCATGACACCTCCTAGAAGGCCGGTCAGTGAAATAGCAAACACTCCAATGATTGCAAGGAATATCGAGAGTCCTCGATTGGCAAGTATTTGTTCGGCAGAACGCAGCAGCTTGGGCAGGCTTCCGGCGGGGAGTTTCTGTACAAGCCATGGATTTGCGAGTGCGAGTAGTTCACCTGCGAGAAGAAGTCCGTAGATCCATGTTGATGCTGCTGCGAAGAATGAATGCATCTCAACAATGCGTCGGTCTGGACGGGCGACGTGTTCGGCAATCTCTCCTGTTGCATTTGCCGCCATGGCACCAAGTACCCCGGCAAGTAATACCACAAAGCGTACGTGTTGCCATGCAACCTTTGGAAACCAGCGATCAAACGGAAGTATTCTTAGGAGAGAATACAAAAGAAGGAATGCTATAGGAAAATGAACGAGTAATGGATGAATGTTATAGGTCATTGTTTGAGTATACTATTTTTTCTTGCGTTTTATAAATATAGTCATGATGGTGTTGGTTACTATCATAGCGAACGAATGGAATGTCGTGGCGATATTGTAGGCATTGAGCGAGAAGAGCGTCAGTATGTGCCGCGCGACGTTCATCTCGTAGAGCAATGGTTTCTCAGTTTCAGGATGACGCCATGTTTTTCTGAGAGTTGGAATAAAAGCGACGATATCAATCAAGACGACGATGACAACAGATATCGTGGGGTCTTTGGTAATTACCCATGGAATAAGCCCCAGCAGACATATTGCCAGAAAATAGTTGTCTATCTTGCGGATATGTCCAGCTTTTCCCTGAAAGAGATATTTAAGTGAGAATAGAAAAATAATGATTGTGAATCCTTCGGCGACGCCGGTGGGAAGTGCCCCAATACCTGCGCCTTTTGCAAGTCCGCCAAAAAATGTCGTCATCGATACAATAGACCAGATGAACCAGGTATATGGATGCGGCTGAATCCGACCCTTGAACACATCTTTGAGATACGATATGTTGCCGACGAATGCCAGGATTGCGGCGATAATAGCGATGATTTCCTTCATTTCTTTATTTTAGCATTTTAAATGCCGTCTAACTGTTGTTGGCGGAGGATGAGGGATTCGAACCCTCGAGGGCTGTAACACCCTGCCACCTTTCCAAGGTGGTGCACTCGACCACTATGCGAACCCTCCTGCTTTCGCTATCCTAGCACGACTCCATCAGGTGGTATACTGATACGGTTACTAATAATCTATATTTCCTATGTCATTTACACTTCCGCAATTGCCTTATTCATACGACGCATTAGAGCCGCACATCGACGCGCGGACTATGGAAATCCACCATACTAAACACCATCAGGCGTATATTGATAAACTGAATGCCGCGTTGGAATCTGCTCCAGAGTGGGCTAGCAAGACTATCGAAGCCATCATTACGCATATAAACGAACTTCCTGAATCAATTCAAACAGCCGTCCGTAATAATGGTGGCGGTCACTACAACCACAGCTTGTTCTGGGAGTCGCTTTCGCCAAACAAAACAGAGGCGAGCGGGGAATTGATGGATGCAATCGTTGCTCAGTTTGGATCATTCGAGAAATTCCAGGAAGAATTCAATGCTGCAGCGGCATCTCGTTTTGGTAGCGGATGGGCCTGGCTGGTGGTGCATGCCGATGGCGCGCTAAAAATCGTTTCAACGCCAAATCAGGACAACCCCATTATGGATGTCATGACAATAACGCCGTTATTGGGATTGGATGTGTGGGAACATGCGTACTATCTGAAATACCAGAACAAACGTCCCGAATATATTGCCGCGTTTTGGAATATCGTGAATTGGGATGTAGTGAGTGCTCGTTACCAATCAGTTATCGATGTGAAATAGTATGGACGTAAAAAACGAACACCTGTCCAACGAAGCAAAAAAGGTTTTGTTTGAAAAAGGCACCGAGGCTCCGTTTACCGGCGAGTACGTCGATACCGATACTGCCGGTATGTACAAATGCGCGAATTGCGGGAATGCGTTGTTTTTATCGGAGACCAAATTTCATTCGGGAACCGGTTGGCCAAGTTTTGACGACGCGTTGCCAGGCGCAGTGAAATTTGTCGATGACGTCAGTCATGGTATGCGACGTACCGAAGTTACCTGTGCAAACTGCGGAGCGCATTTGGGACACGTATTCAACGACGGTCCTGCAGAAACTACCGGCAAGCGCTATTGTATTAACTCTGTTTGTCTTGATCTTGAAAAGAAAGCATAATAGTAGCCATGGAAAACGAACAGATTTTGAATGAAACTATTGTCCGCATGATGGCGAATGGCAAGGGAATCGTCGCATTGGACGAAAGCACCAGCACTGCTGGCAAGCGATTGGCTGATATTGGGATCGACAATACCGAAGACAATCGCCGAACCTATCGCGAATTATTTGTGAATGCAGAAGGCATGCAGCAGTATGCAAGCGGAGTCATTTTGTACGATGAAACGCTTCGACAGGCTGATCGTGACGGTAAATTATTTCGCGATACGCTGAATGCTAATGGTGTTGTGATCGGTATCAAGGTGGACGAGGGAATCGAACCCGTATTGGAGTCTCCTCAAGAATCGTTGACGAAAGGATTAGAACATTTGGAAGCGCGCCTTCCAGAATATTTTGAATTAGGCGCGCGTTTTGCAAAATGGCGTGTGGCTATTCCTGTTAGCGATAGCCTACCGACAGAAGGAATCGTAAAGGAAAACGCCAGTCGATTGGCCAAATATGCGCAGCTGTGTCAGCGCGCGGGGATTGTCCCTATGGTTGAACCCGAAGTGCTGATGGACGGTGATCATTCACAGGCTCGCGCAAAGGAAGTTACCGCATTGGTGTTGTCAGAAGTTATCGCAGCGCTGAATGATTACCAGGTATGGCTTCCTGGCGTGATCGTAAAAACCAGCATGGTTGTTCCCGGAAAAGATTCTGATGAATTGCTCGATCCGAAAAAAGTCGCTCTTGATACAGTGGAAGTATTGAACGCTCATGTTCCCTCTGATATTGGTGGGGTAGTATTCCTTTCGGGAGGACAAACCACAGATGAAGCATTGCGCGATTTGGACGCAATCGCAGAAATGGAACCGCTGTCGTTTCCCATTGCGTGCTCCTTTGGACGCGCGCTTCAAAAGCCGGCGCTTGATGTGTGGCAGGGAGATGACGCTAATATTCCAGCGGCTCAAAAGGCGTTTGTGGACGTGCTACGGCAGATGTCATTGGCAGATCTTGGAAAGCTATAGCGTAAAAACATCCCGTAGTGTAAGGGATGTTTTTTAGTACCGCCCTGTTGTGATACGCGGTACAATAATAAGGTATGAATACACGAAGCCTTGTATTAGGAATGAGCGTATTATCAATAATCTTCTTTATTTCTTTTTTCTGTTTTAGTCAGACTGCTGATGCGCAATATTCGCGCAGATGGCGCAATATGAATGCCGATAACGGTAATTCAGAAGAGCAGTATAATGATTGGCGAGTAGATTCAAGTTTGCGCCGAAAAATTGATGCGCTGGACGATGATGCTGTAGATGAATTACCGATACCTATATTGTTGGGCATCAAATTAAGCCAAATTCCAGATAGCTGGGGCGATGCACGTTCAAACGGGCGTACACATGAAGGAGTTGATATTTTGGCTCCGCGCGGTGCATTTGTCGTTTCTCCGACAGATGCAGTAGTAACCCGAATCGGTGAAGGTGGGAACGGCGGTATCTACGTATACACCGCAAACCCAGGAAATGAAACATTCTATTTTGCGCATTTGGATAGCGTGAATGAAGATTTAGATGAAGGCGATGTGCTGGAGCCGGGAGATTTGATCGGATATGTCGGTAATACCGGAAATGCTTCGGCCGGACCAACCCATCTGCATTTGGGTATCTATGATGATGATCATGATGCGTCAAATCCGTACCCACGCCTTGAACGAGAATTTACGTTGGAAGAGCGCATGGAAGCGATTGAAAAGATTTTGGATAATGCCGATGACGAAGACGAACTTGCTGAGAGTTTGGTGAGTACATATCGATCATTATTCGTTCAGGCGCAAGCAGATGACATTGATCTTCCAAAAAGCATCGAAGATGAATTGGAAAAGCCTTTTGTTGCTCCGGCAGTTTCGACTTCGAGTACTTTGCGCATAGGTTCGCGCGGAAGCGAAGTAGTCTGGCTGCAGCAGTCATTGATTAAAGAAGATGTCGGATCAAAGGCTGAAGCGTTGAAGAAGTCCGGCGCTGACGGATCATTTGGCCCAATTACACTTGCTGCTGTGATTGAATACCAAAAGGACAATAATTTGACAGCCGATGGTGTCGTAGGTCCACGAACACGTGCAGAGCTGAAGAAGGACGGATACTAATTTGTTACTAAAATAAAAACCACCCTTAGTGGTGGTTTTTATTTTAGTAATCGAACCAATCTAATAGTGTTGAAATCATAATTATGCCCTTGCTTGTCCAGATATTTTTTAACCGGTGTCAGTTTTTCTTGCTTTGTTTTTTTGAACGCGTCCAGGATCACTTTCTGATCTTTTTTTGGAATTTCTAGCCAGCGCGCGTCTATGGGTAGTCCCGATTGCAATGCTTTTTCCAAATGTCCGATCAGTGTTGCCAGGGTAATTTCGCGAATAGTAATCGTGTCTGCTATGTCGGTACCTTTTGCAATGAGGTTATAGGTAAGCAAATGTGTTGGGATTCCCGTTGTATTCTTTGATTTTTTCTTTGCGGTTTGGATTTCCAATGTTCCGCCTGATCGCACGATGAATTCATCACAGGCAGCAGCTATTTTTTGTTCGCCCAATTGCGACAATCGTTCAGCTGACGCGTCCGATATTTTTTGGAATTGCGCGTCTAGCTTCAGGATTCGCGGATTCACTGCAAGCGCCTCAGCGGTAAATTCTCCCACCAAGTGTACGCCCGACAGTTTCCTTACGCGTGACAACGCAACATAGCCCATGCCGTAGGCGAATGTGTTTGATAAATCGATGACTGCAGCATCTAGGCTCATGCCCTGGCTTTTATGTACGGTAATCGCCCATGCATGCCGCAAGGGTATTTGGCTGATGGATGCAATTTCTTTTCCATTATCTTCGATGATCCATGTTTCGGGTTCCATATGAATGCGTATCCCATCCAGCGTTTCTACGACAGGAACCGATTTGTCGAAATCAACCACGGTGCCGCGTGTGCCGTTTACGTACCCTTTGTCAAAATTGTTTTTAACGAACATAACCTCGGTTCCGATTTTGAGCTTGAGTGTTTCGGGTGCAAGGCAGCTTTTTTTGAGGGTTTCAATAACGTTCGGCTTGCCACGACTATGCATCTGGAACGCGATCTCTTCGCTTTCAAGCGCGCATAATTCCTGCTCGTTGATAGCGTCCACATTTGCGTTGTGGGTAAATAGCTTGGTTATGTTCTGGAATGACTCGCCGTCATAATCGCATAGGCGCGAATTAAGGAGTTCAATATGGCTGTCATCTATAGCGTTGCCGCGAATAGCGTTTAGGATACCCGTAAAATCATCATCTTCCTGGCGATGCTGTTCGGTAATATAGCAGATAGCCGGGCGCATATCTTTCCATGCTTGTGAATCAGTCACCAGCATCGGCTCGCCATTTCCTTTGCTGACGGGAGGTAGCTGGAACAAGTCACCCGAGAGCACGATTTGAATGCCGCCAAAGGCACTGTCAGGTTTTCTTTTGAATGATCGGCAAACGCGATCCAGCATATCCAGGAAGTCACCTGAAAGCATGGATATTTCGTCTATAATCAAGACTTTCACAGTTTCATATCGATCCCACAGATATTTCTTTTCTTCCAGAGCCTCGATATCGTAGTCGCTCATCCGCTCGCGTATCCCGATACCGGACCAGGCATGGATAGTCATACCCCTCATGTGCGTTGCTGCAATGCCGGTAGATGCTGTTATGGCTGCATGGATGCCATGATCAGAGAGATATTTGATGTATGTATTAAGAACATACGTCTTGCCGCTGCCGGCACCGCCAGTCAGGAATACGTTGTGTCCCATTTTAAGTATGGAAAGGGCTTCAGACTGAGTCATAATTGGCTCATTGTAGCACGAGGCATAGGCTGCTTCTGTGCATTCATTCGATCGGATAATGTTTCTCAAAAAACTGTGGAAAAGATTTTGATTGGCACAGCTTTGAGGCAATTTGTAAAGATGTACTTCCGTGAAACTGATAAAAACAGAGAGATTTTTAACCTATTTTAGGCTTCCAAAAAAATTTATTTTTAGTTGCATCTTGATGGTATACTTACTGCACGAAACGCCCTTGGGCGTCACGAAACCTATGAGCACCAACGAACCAATTTTGATTGAAAATAAAGATCGATTTGTCATTTTTCCGATTCAGCATCCGGATATTTGGCAGTGGTATAAAAAGTCCGAAGCATCTTTCTGGACAGCGGAGGAAATCGACCTGCATCAGGACACGGTAGACTGGGCAACCAAGCTTAATGATGACGAACGCTATTTTATCAAGCATATTTTGGCCTTTTTTGCCGCGTCAGATGGAATCGTTAATGAAAACCTAGCTGAAAACTTCGTACGTGAGGTTCAGTATACCGAGGCACGCTTCTTTTACGGTTTCCAGATCATGATGGAAAATATCCATTCTGAAACCTATTCATTGCTGATCGATACTTATATAAAAGACGAGGCAGAAAAAGATAAATTATTCCATGCTATCGACAATTTCCCAGCCATTCGTGAAAAGGCGCAGTGGGCATTACGATGGATAAAATCTGAAAGTTTTGCCGAACGTCTCATTGCGTTTGCGGCAGTCGAAGGAATCTTCTTTAGTGGAGCATTTTGTTCTATTTTCTGGTTGAAGAAGCGCGGATTGATGCCTGGACTTACGTTTTCAAACGAGCTGATCTCTCGCGACGAAGGAATGCATTGCGATTTTGCATGCATGCTTTATAACAAGCACATCAAAAACAAATTATCAGAAGAGCGAATCAAGGAAATCATCATTGGTGCTCTGGATATCGAGCGTGTATTCATTACCGAAGCATTGCCAGCGCGTCTAATTGGCATGAATGCTGACGCTATGACACAGTATTTGGAATTCGTTACCGATCGTCTCCTTGTTGAATTAGGATGTAGCAAGGTGTACAACGTGCAGAACCCATTCGACTTTATGGAAATGATTTCGTTGCAAGGTAAGACCAATTTCTTTGAGAAACGGGTCGGAGAATACCAAAAAGCCGGAGTATTGAAAGGTGAGAATCATTTGAATAAATTCAGTTTAGACGAAGAATTTTAATAGCAGTTTATTAGCACACATACCAACTCTCTATGTACGTCATCAAGCGCAACGGAAAACAGGAAGAAGTTCAATTCGACAAAATCACCAATCGCGTGAAGAAACTTTGTTATAGTCTGGACCCTATGGTGGACCCGGTCGCTGTTGCTCGCAAGGTAATTGACGGTTTGCATGAGGGTATCAAGACGACAGATTTGGACAATCTTGCGGCGGAAGTTGCTGCTACACTAACCGTTCGTCATCCTGATTACGGACAGCTTGCTGCGCGCATTGCCGTATCGAACTTGCATAAGGAAACCAAGAAAGACTTCTCTGAAGTGATGAAGGATTTGCACGATTATGTGAATCCAAAAACAGGAAAGGCCGCATCTCTTATTGCTGACGACGTCTACGAAGTAATTGAAAAGAACGCGGATCTATTGGACTCTGCTCTTATTTATGATCGCGATTTTTCATATGACTTTTTTGGTTTCAAAACTTTGGAGCGCTCGTACTTATTGAAGCTTGATGGAAAGATCGCGGAACGTCCGCAGCACATGATGATGCGCGTATCGTTGGGAATCCACGGTGCCGATGTTCAGTCTGCAATCGAAACATATAATCTGATGTCTCAGGGATTCTTTACCCATGCGACTCCTACGCTATTCAACGCAGGAACACCGCGTCCTCAAATGTCATCATGTTTCTTGCTGACTATGAAAGATGACAGCATTACTGGTATCTTTGAAACATTGACTCAGACCGCAAAGATTTCCCAATATGCGGGAGGTATTGGATTGTCTATTCACAATATCCGTGCGTCAGGTTCATATATCAGCGGAACGAACGGATACTCAAACGGATTGATACCGATGCTTCGTGTATTCAATGATACTGCACGGTACGTAGACCAGGGAGGCGGTCGTCGCAAGGGATCATTTGCGATTTATTTGGAACCATGGCACAGCGACATTTTTGAATTCTTGGATTTGAAGAAAAATCACGGAAAGGAAGAAATGCGCGCGCGCGATTTGTTCTATGCTTTGTGGATTCCTGATTTGTTCATGCAGCGGGTTGAAGAAGACGGCAATTGGACGCTGATGTGTCCAAATGAATGTCCAGGATTGTCTGATGCCTATGGCGATGAATTTGAAGCGCTGTACACTGGCTACGAAGCAGCCGGCAAGGGACGCAAGGTTATTCGTGCACGCGAACTATGGGATCAGATTTTGGAATCACAGATTGAAACGGGAACTCCGTACATGTTGTACAAGGATGCTGCGAACAAGAAATCAAACCAAAAGAACCTGGGAACCATCAAGTCTTCAAACTTGTGCACCGAAATTATGGAATACACTTCATCTGATGAGGTTGCTGTATGTAACTTGGCGTCGCTTGCATTGCCGATGTACGTGCGCGATGGAAAATTTGATCACAAGCAATTGTATGACGTTACGTATGTTGCTACCAAAAACCTAAACAAGGTAATCGATCGCAACTTCTATCCAGTCATCGAAGGTAAAAATTCAAATTTGCGCAATCGCCCTATTGGATTGGGTGTACAGGGATTGGCGGATACGTTCATTAAGTTGCGTTTACCGTTTACATCACTGGGTGCAAAGCAGTTGAACAAGGATATTTTTGAAACCATGTATTTTGCAGCCTTGACCGCATCAAAGGATTTGGCGAAAGCAGAAGGTGCATACGAAACCTACGAAGGATCGCCAATGTCGCAGGGAATATTCCAATATGAAATGTGGGGATTAACCGATGGTGAGACCAGTGGTCGTTGGGATTGGGCAGGATTGCGCAAAGAAATTGCGCAGTATGGCGTTCGCAATTCTCTATTGCTCGCACCGATGCCTACCGCTTCAACATCTCAGATTCTGGGAAACAATGAATGTTTTGAGCCGTACACCAGCAACATCTATACACGTCGTGTGTTGTCAGGGGAGTTTATCGTGGTAAACAAGCATCTGCTGGTTGACCTGGTGAAGCGCGGATTATGGGATGATGCGATGAAAAATGAAATCATTAGCGCGAACGGTTCAGTGCAGAATATTGACCGCATTCCTCAGGATTTGAAGGATCTATACAAGACCGTGTGGGAATTATCGATGCGCGACATCATTGATATGGCAGCGGATCGCGGAGTGTTCATCGATCAATCACAGTCATTAAATCTGTTCGTAGAGAGTCCAAACTTTGCAAAGCTCACCTCAATGCATTTCCATGCATGGAAGAAGGGACTGAAGACTGGTATGTATTATCTTCGCACCAAGGCTGCGACTGATGCTATCAAATTTACTGTCGAGAAAAAGGCAGAAGCAGTTACAGATGATGTCCAGCAGACAGGAACTGCGTCCGTTGAGATTGAAACACCAAGCGGCATCGTTGAAATCGCCATTGAGCCTGAAATCCGACAGCCTCGCATTACGTATGCGAACCAGGATCAGGATGATTGTGAAGCTTGTAGCGCATAATGTAACCATTAAAAAACCGCCAATCGTTGGCGGTTTTTTAATGCTCTGTACTTTTTCATAAAAATATGTATAATGCATAAAAAATAAACAACAAAATTATGAAAAAAATCTCGTATCCTTCAGGTCAGAACGTAATTGCTGATACTGTCATTGAAGAGCATATTGTTTCGGGAGTAGGAGATATTTTCGCAGGATGCATTGTTGGTTGCGCTTCAAAGGATAAGACCTTTGTTGCAGCTTCAGGCACTACTGACGGAATTACTCCTATGACTACGGAAGCTCTTTTTGACATTGCTTCGATTACCAAAGCGATTCTGAATGTGACGGCACTTCATGAATTATCCGCAAGCGAATTGCGGGAAAAGATCATCACACAGGTAGCGATGAGCGGAAGATACCGAGATCAGATAACGGTTGAACATCTTCTTACCTTTGCTGTAGAGTACGGTGATTCCATACGCCTTTCTCAGGCGGTAGACAAGGAAGACTTGCTGCAGAAACTTCTTCATGGAGATCTGCCTCGGATTCCTGGTCCTTTGTATCGTTACACCAATGTTTCAAGCATGCTCTTGGGATTTTATTTGGAGGCGAAGTTCGGACAGACGCTTGATGCATTTCTCAAGCAACGCTTGTTTTCGATATTGGGAATGGAATCAACAACATTCACACCATCCCTGATTGGAAATAATCTAGTGAGAATAGAAAGTACCTTGCCAAAAGGGACGATCCAAGACGAAAGCGCCAGAATATACGGCAAACCCAGCGGCTCATCTGGTTTATTCAGTACCGCTGCAGATCTGCTTCGTTTCGGGCAGTCATTTTTAATCAAAGATTCGTATCTTCCAAAATCGCTCATTCAAAAAATGTCCATGTCTCAGTTTGGCGCAGATGCAGCTCTTACTTTCGGATATGGTATGGGACTGCGTCACCAAAACGAATGCGATCTGTTGAATGATGATGGGACTCCTATGACAGTACTGAAGAAGAATGGATTCTCTGGAGCCCATTTCTGCATTCTCCCCGAGAATGACTTCGTATTTGTATCGTTGGCAAACATCTGCTTTCCTCATCGGGCAAGTTCAGAAAAACGAGATTCGTATTCCCGTTTTCACCGAAAGTTGCTACGTTTCATGTATGAACGACGCGAACAGCTTTTGTAATAGGTAATTGTATTCCATTGAAACCGCACATAATGATTTATGTGCGGTTTTTTGCTATCCTGGTAGGATATGAATGATTCTGCAGTTGCTTATTACAGAGCAAAACGCGAAGCGCAAAAGGATGCAGCCGATCGGGTTGTTACAGGCCTTGCTTGTATTGAAGAGGTAAAACATATTCATTTTACGGGCATTTGCGGCAAAGCCATGGCTTCGCTTGCAGGATTGTGCGTTCAGGCAGGCTATACGGTTACCGGTTCAGACCAGTCGTGGGAGCCGCCAATGAACACCGTGCTTGAGCATCTCGGTATACATTTTAATCCGTTGTCGGAAGACAACATTAAACATGCTGATGTGGTTGTCATGGGCAATGTTTTTGATTCAACTAATCCTGAGGCGCGGTATGCACGAGATCATGTAATACCGCAGATATCGGTTGCGCAAGCGTTCGCTGATCTTTTCATACAGAACCGAGTTTCAATCGTAGTTGGGGGGACCCACGGCAAGACTACTACCACCGGAATGATGGCTCAGGTATTTTTGAATTCAGGAGCGTCTGCTCATGTGTTGGTGGGAGGTGTAATGAAGAATACCGATGAAAGCTACGCCTATGGAGGCGCAAATGCACAGTATTCAATAATTGAAGGCGATGAATATGACAGCGCCTATTTCGACAAGTCGCCAAAGCTTTTGAATTACAAGCCAACGATAGGAATCATTACTTCGATAGAATTTGATCATGCTGACATTTATAGCGATTTTTCAGATTATTTGAATGCCTTTATCTTTTTTGCGCAAGAGATACCGGTAGACGGTATTTTGTTTGTTTCAGATGATGTCGCTGTCGAGCATAGGAATATACTCGCTTCTGCGTGCAAGGGGCGGATATTGGTATACGGTTTTTCATCGCATTGTGATATTGTCGGCGCCAATATTCGCGTAACTCCACAGGGATCGCTTTTTGATATGATTGCGTTCGGCGAAACCTATACCGATATCCTCGTTCCGATGTATGGTGAATATAACGTTCTCAATGCTCTTGCAGTTGTGGCCACAGCGCTTTCTCAGGGGCTTTCTATGGATGCTGTACGGGCAAGTCTCGCTGCGTTTCGCGGAATGAAGCAGCGCCAAGAGGTCTTGTTTGATTCGCCGCAGGTTACAGTTATTGATGACTTTGCGCATCACCCCACTGCAGTTTTAGAAACGCTCGCAGGTATTAGGCTACATTATCCGGATCGAAGAATCGTTGCTGTATTTGAACCTCGCTCTGTGACCAGTAGAAGGAAAGATTTTGAAATTCCGTATGCGCAATCGTTTGATTCCAGCGATATCGTTTATATTAGTACACCACCGTTTAAATCAGTGGATTCAAAGGATAATTTTTTTGATCCACAATACGTAATCTCGCTTATTCAAAAGACAGGCAAACGTGCGCAGTTTTTTGATGACAAGGATAAGCTGTTCCAGGCGATCACGAATGATATTCTTCCCGGTGATGTCATCGTCATTATGAGCAACGGACATTTTGACGGTTTACGCGAGCGTGTAGTTGCCTACTGTGAGGGTAAATAAAAAAGCCCGCAGATAGTGCAGGCTTTTTCTTTAGTTTTGATTTAACGAATCGGGAATTTTTGCACAGCTTACCAGTGTTCTCAGTTTTGCTATATCTTGCTCTTTGATCATGCCAACTAATAGCAGGTGCTCAATATGAGCGTAGGCTTGCTGTTTATTCGTCAGTGCTGTGGAGGCAAGCTCACCATTTTTGTCCACGATATGCCCGTGCGGTAACTTCTGTTCACAATCGCATAACTGAAAAGAGGGGTCTTCCAGGGCCCGCACTTTGTCGGGTTTTCCAATAACTGTTTTATTGATTTTTATTACCAGCAATGTGCCTTCTTTTTGATACAATTGTGAATCCAGTATGTACTCTATGAATGTAATGGTTTGATCCTCAGGAAGATTCCCCTGAGTGTACAAAGTAAAAATTACATCTATTGCATCTGATTTTGATGACCATATAGCGCTAACGCTATTGTCAGCAAAGCGGATCCAAGCTTCAGTCCGCGCTTCATTAAATGTCAGTTCATTGTGTTTCATATTTAGTTGTTTTAAAGATCAGGTTTGTGGAGATGGAGGGAATCGAACCCTCGTCTAGTAAGCAATCGCTTATACGTCTACATGTTTAGTACGCGGTTGCTCCATGCAAATGGAGCTTTCGGTGAACGCGCTTGACCGTGTACCAAACACGCGCCCTACCTATCTTCATCATTTCGGGTTGCAGTTGAAGAAACGCTGCAATCCCTATCCCGATAATATTATGCCGTTAACCTCTATCAGGCTTCAAAGAGAACGACACGGCTTGCAGTTATGCGAATGCCGGAGCAAATCCCATAGCTTTTGCGTATGGAGATTTGATTTTTCCAAGTGAGTTTGCACGTCAGATGGGTGTCGGAAGTTTTACGAGGTTCCGACATACTCGACATGCTGCATAAGGCGATCGGCATCACTGTCTACACCAATCATCCCCATGTTTTGCTTTCTCTTAAAAAGATTGTCCTCGAAAAACACGAATTAGGAATTCTCCGCTTCGCGAGGTTTTTCTCGTAATAATCTTTTTAGAATTTATCTATAGTTTTTCAAGGTTCTATGCATCTCGCGTTCGTCATCCCGTCGCTTGATGTCTTGGCGCTTATCTCGCTTGTTCTTTCCGCGAACCAGCGCCAGCTCGACTTTGATCAGTCGGCCCTTTAAAAATACCACTTTTGGAACAACTGTCAACCCAGCAGTTTCTTTTTGCTTGATGATTTCCTTGAGCTCTTTTTTTGTGAGCAAGAGTCGTCGCTTGCGGTAGGGATCATATCCGCCGCCGTTATTCACCTGGTAGGGAGGAATGTGCGCTTTTACCAAAAACAGCTGTCCGTCTTCGGTGACAACGAATGATTCATTGATCGAGCCGTGGCGAGCTTTTAACGTCTTTACTTCGTGACCGAGCAATTCCAAGCCTGCCTGGAACGTGTCCAGGGTTTCATATTCTCGCGAAATATTTTTATTGGTTAAAAGCGTCGCGCTCATACAGGCAAGTATATAGATTTTATATAGCTACCACTAGATATGGTACCATGAACGATATGAAAGATTTACTTCACTTGCTTGATATACAGCCGGCTGATTATTTCCCAAACTCTAATAATAGTTTAGAACATATAGTTGTTCGTAATACTGCCAAGGGAATTGTGTATGACAATCAAGGGAAGATAGCGTTAGTTGGGTTGAAATACCCCTCACTACCTGGTGGAGGTGTTGAGGATGGTGAGACATTTGAGCAAGCATTTCTCAGAGAATGCAAGGAGGAAATTGGATGTGCAGTAGAAATAGTAGGAACTGTTGGAACTATTAATCAATATAGAACTGATGAATGTATTGATCATCATAATATTTCACAAATGTATCATGTTGTGTGTTTTACCGCGA
This sequence comes from uncultured Candidatus Saccharibacteria bacterium, assembly GCA_964425795.1. Lineage (GTDB taxonomy): Bacteria > Patescibacteriota > Minisyncoccia > Phycocordibacterales > UBA1006 > CAYRNU01. The sequence continues at coordinate 19,505 of CAYRNU010000003.1, forward strand.
AAGTTGTTGGTGAAAAACATGAACCCACAGAACAACATCTATATGAAAAACAAATTATTATTCACTGGTTTTTTGTTGAAGAAGCGATTAATTTCTTGCAAAAACAGCTTGTTGAACTTCTTGATAGAAGTGATTTTCGCGTAGCTCCAATTTTTAATACAAAAATGGCTATAGAGTTTCTTAAAAATTCAAAATAATTATCTGTTGTGGCGAGTTGTCTTGACCTCTTTTATCGGTATAATTAACCCTATGCAATTTCCCAAAATAAAAGGCAAAAAGCCGAAAAAAGGCAAGAAAAATACAGGACAGGAACTGATAAAGCAAATCATCACAGTTATCCTCTTCTTTGTCATTCTCAGTACGCTCTACTCGTTGGTATTTAATAACAAGGCAAAGATTGAACAGATTCCGCTATCCGAAGTGGCGCATCAAATGGCAGCAGGAGCCGTTGAAACCATTGTCGTGCGGGGTGACGAATTGACGGTTACTTATACTGATCAAACGCAGCGCACTGCAAAGAAAGAGCCTGGAACTGCCTTGTCTGAAACATTGGCGAATTACGGCGTTACTCCTGAACAACTGTCGATCGTCGATATCAGCATTGAAAAGGAGCGCGGTATCGGACGCATCTTGTTGACCGTTCTTCCTATTGCGATTCCGTTGGTGTTTTTGATCGTATTTTTCTTCTTTCTTTCGGGACAAATGAAAGGCGGAGCAGGCGGCATGAAGGCGTTTTCATTTGGCCAGTCAAAGGCGCGCATGATCAATCCCAACGATGCAAAGCAGCGGCTGACATTTGCTGATGTTGCTGGCAACAAGGAAGCGAAAGTCGAGCTGATGGAGGTCGTGGATTTTTTGAAGAATCCTAAAAAGTTTTTGGATATCGGAGCAAAGATTCCAAAAGGCGTATTGCTGATGGGAGCACCTGGAACGGGAAAGACATTACTTGCCCGTGCAGTCGCAGGCGAAGCGCGTGTTCCATTCTTTTATCTTTCTGGATCTGAATTCGTAGAGATGTTTGTCGGCGTCGGTGCATCGCGTGTGCGTGACCTGTTCGAGCAGGCCAAGGCCAATGCACCTGCCATCGTGTTCGTCGACGAGATCGACGCCGTCGGACGTCACCGCGGTGCCGGCCTCGGTGGCGGGCACGACGAGCGCGAGCAGACCCTGAACCAGCTGCTCGTGGAGATGGACGGCTTCGACCCG
>CAYRNU010000004.1:0-18395 GCA_964425795.1 uncultured Candidatus Saccharibacteria bacterium
GGTCAGCTATACCGCGGTGAATACGTTCTCAAGTCTTGTACTCACCGCCCGTCAAGTCAAGGGAGCCGGGGGTACCCGAAGTCTGCGCGTTTGCGTGGCCGAAGGTAAACTTGGTGACAGGGACTAAGTCGTAACAAGGCACGGCTAGCGGAAGCTGGTCGTGGAACAATTCAATTGAAGTAGGCTTTTTCTTAGGAAAAAGTTGACCGAGTCGATTGTCCTTTTAGGATAAGACAATGGCTTTCCAAGTCTTTAAATTGGAGCCCGGTGTCTGCATCGTTATGCAGACCGAAACCCAGTTTGTGTGATCATGTACATGCACATAAATGGTTGATAGAACGGAACATATCAGTAAAAAACTATTTTTGTAAACGAAGCACTGTTATATATTTGGATAAGAAAAGCAAAAAACCACCAGTGATGGTGGTTTTTTTTGTTGAAAAAAGCAACCAAAATTGGTTGCTTTCGAAAAATAATTTACTACTATATGCGATCAGGGATTGCATCAAAAATAAGAACACACTCATTTTCATCCATAGGTATCACTAGTTCACTGTGCACATAGCTTTTATTATTAACGGCAACATCTCCACTTGCTATAAATTTATCGCTAAAGATGCATTTGTAGTTGATGAATCTAGTTTCAGAAAAGTGTTCCTTTGCTACGCTGAAGATTTGATTGAAAACTTCTTGTAAATCTTTCTTTAGGAGCGCCAATTCCTCAGCTGGCATTCCTTTGATTGTTTCTGAAGCAAGTTCAACACATTCGACCTCTTGGGTTAAGTTGTTTCCAATATCAAATGAGTAGGCACCAAATTTGTTTTTCACTTTTGAGATTCTCAATATTAAATTGTGTTTTGTCATAATACTGCCGTTTGCTTCTTGGTCGGCTCATCCAAGTTTTTAAGTTCAAGTGTAATATAACATTTTATATTATATTGTCAATAATTGCTTATATATTAAATATTTTTGTGTATACTGGTTCACATATGCATTTTCTGATCGCCCTGGGTAATCCGGGAGACCGCTACAAATATACCCCTCATAACGCTGGATGGCTTCTGGTGGATACCCTAGTGCACCCAGACGACTGGCAGGAGAACAAATACGCTAATGCCGATCTAGCTGTCGTATCATTCGAAGGTAAGGATCTGATGTTGGTAAAGCCTCAAACCCACATGAACAATTCAGGTGAGGTAATCCCATACCTGACGCGCGAATACGGACTGACAGCTGAAACGACGATCGTATTATATGATGATCTGGACTTCCCGATAGGGGTATTAAAAATGTTCCACGATCGCGGTGATGGGGGTCACAATGGCATCAAATCTATTACTGAACATCTAGGCACCAGTGCCTTTACACGCATCCGTATCGGCATCTCGGAAGACGCAGGGGACGGCAAGGTGAATAAGCAACCAGTATTAAAGCAAATGGACAAGGAGTGGCTAGATGCGCTGTTTGCGACCAGTCCAAAGTTAAAGAAGGGATTGGCAAAATTCATGACCCTGGGAATGGAAAAGGCGACAACATTTTTTAATACTCAGGAATAAAAAAGAACCAACATTTGTTGGTCCTTTTAATTTCTAGGAATGAATTCTTCTGTTAATAACCACCACCGTTAGGAATAAAGATCTCTTGTTCATTCGTCGGAATTTGATAACGTGCTTCACGTTTGTAAATTTCCTGTTGATTCAAGTAAAGGGTCTTTTTTCTTTGAAAATCGTTCTCATTCTTGCTGTTAGCAGCAATGATAACAAGATCACACAAGGTACTTAAAGTTATTGAATTAGTGTCTTTTGCCGCAGGGATATTTTCTTCTTTGGCATTTACTGTGATGTCCGCATGACTATCTTTTTCTGTATTTATTGTGATAGTCGTATTTAATGGGTCAACATTATTAATAGTAATAGAAGCATTGCTACCATTTTCTACATTAATAGTGATTAGACTTTGAGCATTAACGGTAACGCCAGATAATAATCCGCAAAGGATTAACATGATTAAGTTTTTCATAGAGCTAACATTTAGTTTGTTTATTTAACTAGATAATAGCATTTATATACAAATTTGTCAAGCTAAAAACCCCTGAGAAATCAGGGGTTTTTAGGAAAATAGGGAAGTAATCCGTATCTATTATTTGTTGAATGACAGGGTCATTTTCTGTTCTTTTGGATCAAACAGGGTGATGGTAAAGTCGTATGACTTGCCCAGCTGGATAGCGTCCTTCATGCCCTTTTCATCGCCGAATTCAGACACGTGTACCAATCCTGCTACGCCTTCCTCTACTGAGATCAATGCGCCATGCTTGTTGAACTTGATGACTACGCCGTTAACGGTGTCGCCCTTCTTGTACTTTTCGTGTACGAGTGTCCATGGGTTTGCCTTGGTCTGCTTGATAGATAGAGAAACCTTGTTGTTCTTGATTTCAATGATCTTGGCCTTTACCTTGTCGCCAACCTTGTACAGCTTGCGAGGGTCGTCAACCAATCCCCAGTCAAGTTCTGAAATGTGAACCAGACCTTCCAATCCGTCTTCCAATTTAACGAAGACTCCGAAATCTACGACTCCGGTAACTTCAGTAGATAGTTCGTTGCCGACTTCGTACTTTGATACCAGATTCTTCTTTTCTTCCTTGTTCATTCCCTTTTCAGAGAAGATCAATTTGCCTTCCTTTGGATTGATGCCGATGATCATTACTGACATCTTTTCACCAACGAATTTCTTCAATTCCTTTAGGATCTCATCCTTGTTGCCGTCATCTACGCGTGGGTAGTTGTCGGCTGATAATTGTGATGCAGGTAGGAATCCTAGAATGCCTTGCCATTCGATCAACAGACCGCCCTTGTTTGCTTCCTTGATAGGAAGTGAGAGCATGGTGTTTTCGCGCATTGCTTCTTCGGCTTCTTTCCAGACCAGTGCCTGTCGGGCTTCCTTCAATGACAATTCGATGTAGCCTTCCTTGTTTTCAAGTTCTACGATCTTCGCCTTGATGGTGTCGCCTAGGTTTAGGTTCTTGATAAGATCGCGGGCGTTGATGTATTCGCGGCCGTAGATGATACCGGTTCCGTAGGGCTTGATATCGACGAAAATCTTTGTCGATTCAATCGCTACTACCTTACCTTCGATCAGGTTTTCGATTTTTAAATCATTACGATCATCTATTGCTAGAAGTTCGTCAATTTTTGTATTGCTCATATAAAAAACCGCTGTTTGTATAGCGGGTCAAATGGATTATGGAAGGCGCCTGGCGAGGAATGGTGCCCAAATAATGATGGGGTGCCACTGCGGTTAACTTCAAAAATCCGGCTGCTAATACAGATAGCATCGTATCATGAAAATATCCCTTTGTAAACAGCGATTTTTTGCTATTTCATATGGTATAATTTCTGGCATATGATCATTACCTACCACGGCAAGCAGTTTTTGAAGGTGCAATTTGGTGACACTGTTATTGCAGTGAACCCTATCGACAAGCAGTCAAAATCAGTCGGAAAAGTTGCCCGTTTTGGAGCAGACTTGGCGTTATCGTCAGTTGCACATCCTGATTATAGGGGATTCGATACGGTGTCATATTCAGGCAAGGAGCCTTTCCAGATCGATGGTCCTGGAGAATACGAAGTGGGCGGTATGCTGATCAGTGCGTTTGGATCGGCAACCGAACTTCCCGGATATTCAATGAACACTATTTATTTGTTTGATATCGACAATATGCGCGTCTGTATTTTGGGAGCGCATAGCGATTCAGATCTTCCTCAGGAGGTAAAGGAAGTTATGGGCGATATCGATATTGTGATCGCTCCAATTGGCGGACAGGGAATGATTAATGCTTCGCAAGCTGCATCGCTGACTAAAAAAATGGGAGCGCGATTGATCATCCCGGTGGACTACGGCAAGGATCAGGATAAGGATGCGCTGAAAACCTTTTTGAAAGAAACGGGATCAGACGCCAAGCCTGAAGCTAAATTGACGATCAAAAAGAAAGATTTGGCCGGCAAAGAAGGGGTGGTTGTGGTTCTTGATGAAGAATAATCTTTTATGCATAAGGTTCTAAAGAAATTGAGAAAAAAACCCGAACGCGTGCGCGAGCAGATCGCTATGGCGGCAGCCGGTGGTGTTACCTTGTTGGTGGTGGCAGTGTGGATAGTTTCGTTGGGTAGTCGCTTTGGAATTACCAATGCCAATACTGTTGTTGCTGAGGATGAAATGGCGCAGCCGCAGCAGCCTATTACCATGCTTCTCACTTCTTTGCGCAATGGTATTGAAGAGCAGCGCTCAGAGTTAAAGCAAAACCCTTTTAGTCAGATGCACGATGAAAGCAATAGTTTTTCACAGATGGAAGCTGAGAATAGCGCTGCTGCTGATGCTTCATTTGAACAACAGACGGTGACTGAACAGCCTCTTGAAAATTCATCTGATCTGGAACAGCAAACCATTGTTACTGAGAGCAGTAAAGATCAAATTGAAGGCGAAAGTGTAGTATACTAATCAATACGTTATGGCTAAAAAAGAGATTGAAATTGTACCTGAATCAGCGGGAGATCGAATCCATCCCATGAGTATTACGACAGAAATGCGTGAGGCGTTTTTGGCATATTCGATGTCGGTTATTACGTCGCGCGCATTGCCTGACGTCCGCGATGGATTGAAGCCCGTACACCGACGCATTTTATATACGATGAACGCTTTGGGATTGGCGCCTAATGCGAAATTCGTAAAATCAGCGCGTATTGTCGGAGAAGTGCTGGGTAAGTATCATCCGCATGGAGACACATCCGTATATGATGCGATGGTTAACTTGGCACAGGATTTCTCAACTCGTCATCCGTTGGTATTGGGACAAGGAAACTTCGGTTCCATTGACGGCGATACTGCTGCCGCGATGCGTTATACCGAAGCAAAGATGTCAAAAGTTGCCACAGAATTTTTGCGTGATCTTGATAAGGATACCGTTGATTTCCGTCCTAACTACGACGAAACATTAAAAGAGCCTGTCGTGTTGCCAGCCGCTGTTCCAGGACTGTTGCTGAACGGAACATTGGGTATTGCCGTAGGTATGGCTACAAATATTCCTCCGCATAACCTAGGAGAAGTGTTGGATGCGACCGTTGCTCTGATTGATGAACCGGCTTCTACTGTTGAAGATTTGATGGAACATATCCAGGGACCCGATTTTCCATTGGGCGCCGTTGCGTATAATCGCAAAGATATTCTGCATGCATCAGCGACTGGTCGCGGAGGAGTAGTCGTTCGCGGAGAAGCTGAGATTTTGGAAATGAAAAACGGTCAATTCCAGATCGTTATTACGTCTATTCCGTTTCGCGTAAACAAAGCGACGTTGATTGAAAAGATCGCTAGTTTTAAGATCGAGAAAAAACTCGATAGCCTAAAGGATTTGCGTGATGAATCTACTACGGATATCCGTATCGTAATCGATCTCAAGACGGGAGCAAATCCTCAAAAGGTGTTGAACTTCTTGTACAAGCACACTGAGTTGGAATCAAACTTTAACTACAACATTGTTGCTTTGGTTGACGGTGTTCCTCAAACTTTGGGTATCAAGGAAATCTTGGAACAGTTTATTTTGCACCGACAGGAAGTCGTTCGTCGTCGCAGTGAATACGATCTGAAAAAAGCCGAGGCACGCGCTCACATTTTGGAAGGTTTAAAGAAAGCGCTCGATCATATTGATGAAATCATCAAGCTGATTAAGGCTTCGAAAGATACCGCTGATGCGCGCGAGAATTTGATGAAGAAATTCAAATTCAGCGAAATACAGGCGCACGCTATTTTGGAAATGAAATTGCAGAAATTGGCAGGGCTTGAACGCAAGAAAATTGAAGACGAATTGAAAGAGGTTCTCGCTCTTATTGCGTACCTCAAAGATCTGCTTGCTCATCCAAAGAAGATGCTTGCCGTCATTAAATCTGAATTGATTGAAATCAAGGATAAATACGCTGAAAAACGCCGTACCAAGATCGTAAAATCAGGCGTGAAGTCTATTTCAGAAGAAGATCTCATTCCTCAACAGGAAGCCGCGTTGGTGTTTACTGCGGGAGGTTACATAAAGCGCACTGATCCAAAGGAATATCGCGTTCAAAAGCGCGGCGGCGTTGGTGTGGTTGATCTTGATACCAAGGAAGAAGATGTAGTAACGCACATTATTACTGCAGATACCCACAGTCATATTCTATTCTTTAGTGATAAGGGTAAGGTATACCAGATGAAGATGTACGATATTGTCGAAGGTCGTCGCGCAACAAAAGGAAAATCAATTCGCAACTACCTATCAATCGCTCCTGAAGAGCGAGTCACTTCTATTCTTGCGGTTCCAAAAGAACTTGCTCGCGGAGAAAAATCACTGTTCCTGGTTACTGCGCAGGGAGTGGTTAAAAAGGTTCCTGGAGACAGCTTTACCAATGTTCGCGCTAGCGGTTTGATTGCTATTAACTTGAACGGAGATGACACGTTGTTGTCTGCACACTTTGTTGCAAAGGGTGATGATGCGTTCCTGGCAACAGAGGCAGGGCAATCAATCCGTTTTAGCGTAACCGATGTTCGCGATATGGGACGCACTGCAGCCGGTGTGCGCGGAATCATGGTGAAAAAAGGCGATCGGGTGGTAGGCTCGAGTATCGTAACCAGGGAGATGCAGAACGCAAAGCTATTGGTAGTTACCGAAAACGGATGCGGCAAGCGAACTGATATCGAGGAATACAAAGTTCAAAAGCGTGGAGGATCAGGAATCAAAACAGTGAACGTGACTGCAAAAACAGGAAAACTTATCGATGCTCGTGTGGTAAATGATGAGCTAACAGAAATGATCGTTGTATCAAAGAAAAGCCAAGTAATTCGCTGTGCATTGGATCAGGTGCCGTCAATTGGACGCGCAACACAGGGCGTATGCATCATGAAAATGCGCGCAGGGGATAGTGTAGCGTCAGTGAGTGTTCTATAATAATTACTATGTTGGCTCAACCGCGTTCGGTCATTGATCAGCTTCCCATCGTTGAAGGCGATGTTGTTGTTGATTGTGGTTCAGGTACCGGTTCTTATGCATTAGACCTCGCTCGTTCGGTAGGTCGACAGGGTATGGTGCATGCCTATGATATTCAGCGTGATCTCATTGCGGCGCTCTCTCATACTGCAGCAGATCAAAACATAGCTAATATTATGACCATGGTTGTTGATTTTGAAACAAGCGTTCTTCCGCTTGCTACGGCATCAGCTGACGGCGTCATTATTGCTCACACTCTATTTCAAATTAAGGACAAAAATTACTTTCTCCAAGAGGTATCCCGTATATTGAAACCGGGTGGTTGGTGTGCTGTGATCGAATGGCGAGATAGCTTCCAGGGCATTGGTCCTCAGCCTGACTATATTGTCCCTGAAGAAACAGTGCATACATTATGTGATGCCGCAGGGCTTCTTTATCAGAATCCGCTATTCGTGGGTACGTTCCAATATGGCGCGTTGTTTTATAAAATATGAAAAAATTCAAGATAAATTTTCAAATCATCATTATTGGAATTTTTTTAATCGCCGCTATTACAGGATTTATCCTGTTTTCACGCGCTTCGGGCGGATCAAGTAAATCACAGCAAACTATAACCGTATGGGGAACGCTTGATCGCAGTACGATGATTACTTTTGTCGATCAGCTAGCGACTAAAACACTGACCGTACAATATGTTCAGAAAAATCAGGATACGTTCGAACAGGAATTGCTCGAAGCTTTGGCTGCAGGAACTGGCCCTGATCTTTTTATTTTTTCACAAGAAAATGCTTTGAAATATAGAAAATTTGTATTGGAAATTCCATATCAGTCGTATCAAAAGCGCACGTATCAGAATACATTCATTGAAGAAGCGAACCTGTTTCTTACTGACACGGGGATAACAGCGTTTCCTATGATCGTTGATCCGCTGGTAATGTATTACAATCGTCTATCGCTCGCGTCTGCATTCATTACTGAACCTCCAAAATATTGGGATGAGTTAGTCACATTTGTGCCGCGTGTTACTAGCCGTAGTGTAACCGGAACTTTATTGCAAAGCGGTATTGGTCTTGGAACATACGACAATGTGCAGCACGCAAAAGAAATATTCTCTGCAATCGTATTGCAGTCAGGAAATACCCTGGTCGGTCGTGATAATGACGGCAAATACCAGGCTACTATGCGATTGGAAGGAACCGGTATTGCAAGCCCTGGCGCTTCGGTGTTGCGTTATTACACATCATTTGCAGACAACGCAATGCAAAATTATACATGGAATGCTTCATTGCAAAAAAGCGATGAGATGTTTGTTGCCGGCGATGTGGCGCTGTATATCGGATTTGCCAGTGAACTTCCTGGTTTGCGTGCACGCAATCCAAATTTGAATTTTGATGTCACTCTTTTGCCGCAGACACGCAATTCTGTAGTAAAGGCGACCTATGGTCGAATGTATGGAATCGGGATTAGTCGAGGTACGCGCAATGCAGCAATCGCTGCATCAGTTGCTGCGTCCTTTGCCGGTAAGGACATAATTTCTGCTCTCAGCACTCAAATGGGATTACCTCCGGTACGTAAAGATTTGTTGCTATTGCGCCCTGATGATGCGACGTTTACTTCCGTATTTTACAATTCCGCTATCATTTCACGCGGATGGCTTGATCCTGATCCGTTGCAATCCACCCCTGTATTCAAGAGAATGATTGATAATACTAATGCGCAAATCAGCGAACCGTATCAGTCAATTAACCGTGCGGATACCGATTTGAACGTACTACTTCGCGCCTACAATACTAACTAATAATGCTATACTGATGCTTATGAAAAAGATTATCCCATTTGTTTCTGTAATGATGCTCCCAGGAATCGCGTTTGCACAGGAAGGCGGATTGGTGCCCTGTGGCAATCCTGGTCAGCCTATGTGTGAATTTACACACTTGCTTGATCTGATTTCAAACGTCATTAATTATATGTTTATTTTGGTGGTTCCTATTGCAGCGGTTATGTTTGTCATAATCGGCTTTAGATATATGACTAGCGGGGGAAACGTGAAATTGCAGGCTCTATTAAGAAGCCATGCAGTCAATCTGCTTATAGGAATTATTATCGTTATGTGTTCTTGGTTGCTCGTTGCAACGCTGCTTCGTTCATTGGGCGTAGATGACGCATACATATTATTGGCTTTGTAGTATGATGAAATATATGAACTCCCTAAAAAAGTTTGGGTTGCTAGTCGGTATTACAATCTTGTGCGTTATTCCTTCTGTTTCATCAGCGCAAAGCATCAGCGTTGATAGTGAGATAGTACCTATAACGACTGGTGGTGTTAGAGTGCTGGTAAACAGCGTTAATCCGGTTTCAATTATCTCTATCAATGCGCCAGCTAGCGCTGAAGCTAATAGATGTATGGCTGTGGGCCAGCAAGGTCAACAAACTGCAAGTATAGCGACTGGTACTACGAACGCTTTAGCCTCAGGGTCTAGTTTTTACGCGCGTTATGGAACAACACCAGAATCTACGGCTGTAGGTGGTGCGGGCGGAACAAATAGCGGTGCTTTTTCTATACCTGCAGGTACACAACTATCTGCTGTGTGTGGTACGACTGGTTCTGTTCCAACGTTTAGATTTACCAATCCTCTCTCTTATTCTGTGTCTGGAACATTTCAGCCAGGGACTACGTATTATTTTAGGATTCATCTTTCGGTTCCAGGATATCCCACATTTTCAACCCCTATAAAGTCTATTACTATTGGTAATGTTGAAGAAGTAAGTCCTGCAACTGGAACGAGCGAAGAAATGAGTCCGGCGACTGGCCCTAGCACACAAATAAACAATCGTTTGCGAAATCCATTGGGAGACAAGATTACATCTGTTCCTGCTTTTATTGAGGCTCTTATAAAAGTTTTGTTGACGATCGGCGTGCCTATCATTGCTATCATGATTATCTGGAGCGGTTTCCTACTGGTTACTGCGCGAGGTAACGCAGAAAAGATCAAACAGGGTAAACAGGCATTCCTAGCTGCTGTTATTGGCGGAGCAATTCTGTTAGGTGCATATGTTATTGCAAGCGCTATTGGTGCAACCATTGATCAGATCAAACAGTAACAGTATGAATAAACACTATCGCAGAGCCTCTCAAATATTTATCGCAATCGGCGTTGGTGTAATGCCTTTGGTTAGTCTTGCTGCCACCATTGATACGACATCTTTCCGTGCTCTCGTATTCTCGATTATTACATTCATGAGTAAGACCATTATGCCGTTGCTAATCGCTTTGGCAGTGTTTTTGTTCGTGTTTGGAGTTATACGTCTCATCGTTAGTGGTATAGACAGTAAAAAGCGCGCTGAAAGCATCAAATATATGATTTGGGGATTAGTGTCGTTGACTGTCTTATTCTCTTTGTGGGGGATTGTTGCGATCCTGCGCAATACTTTTGGCGTTGCGCCTGGAATACCTCAATTTGAAGAGGGAAGCACTGCTACCACGAATGTTTCAGTGGACCAGACGATTCCTCCATTGAATAACTAGCTATTGCGCCTAATAAATGCGTGGTATAATTTTCCTAGAACTCTTTGGTGAGTTTTAAAAGTTAATTTTATTTTTTAAAGTATGAACAACCAGGATGCGACTACGCTTCTACAGGATGCAGGACAATTGATGGGAACCATTACCGGTGTTTTGATTGCTTTCGGCGTTTTGTGGGTAATCATTACCGCAGTTCGTTTTGCTACTGCAAAATCAGACAAGCGTACAGAATTTCGCGGTCAGTTGATCACATCATTGATCGCACTTGCCGTTATCTTCTCAATCTTCGGTATTATCAAGATCTTGCAGAACACCGTGTTCGGTAATGGACAGCTAAACAATAGTGCTAGCCAGCAGAATCTTCTTCCTCCTACTCTTGGGGTGTAATCCAAAACTCATTTCATGCCGTTTTTCCTAGTTCCTCGCATAGCAGAAGCCGCAACATTGGCTGAGATAATGGTGAAGGTAAACAAATACATCATCAACCCGGCTATATTGCTGTTGTTTGCAGTTGCATTGGTCGTGTTTGTCTTTGGAATCATTGAATTCCTGGCACAGCGCGATACTGATTCAGAGGCAGGATTAAAAGGTAAAAGACATATGATGTGGGGTGTTATCGGTATGTTTATCATGGTGTCGGTATTTGCCATCATGCATATCATTATCAATACCCTGGGTGTTACGCTTCCTTCGGGAGTGGACATTCCCTAAATCTTTTTGGACATTAAAAAAGCCGTTATCGATCGATAACGGCTTTTTTCGTGCAGCATTCCTAATTCTTAAAAGTAATATCCTGTCGAATGTTGGGTAAGCAGCGGCTTCAATCCTCTCCATTCATTTAGACCGATGGGTACGGGATTGGTGTAGGCGGTAATCAGCGGATCTCTTTTGTCGTAATAGGTTTCTATTCCTACTACTTTTCCGTTCTCAACGATGTCTCGTTGTCTAGGTACTCTCTTCATTATGAAGTTCAATCTCACTGCGCCTTTCCATTCTCCGGGCCAAAAGCTTTTTTCGTACTGACTCAGGGATACTTCAAGCATTCCTGCGTTCAGCATAATTTGATAAATGTTGTTACCTGGAATCTTAGGATCAGGTACTCCATTTGTCAGGGTATTATTGAATACGTAAATGGTACCTCTAACCTCATTTGGGTTAGTGTCTTGGGCAAATACTGTGGCGCTTATCGCGAACACCAGTAGGATAATTAAATTTCTCATATTTAGTTGTGATTTATGTTCTTGGATACATTATATACCACAATACTATATTTGTCAAGAGCTAGGGGAAACCTACGTCCAGACGTAAAAAAGCCACCTTTTGAGGGGTGGCTTCGACACAGGCGTGTCTGTTAGATTAGTATTCCGCTACCGGGATCAGCTCTTCAGCCTCTTGTTCTGTTAATACAGAACCGTTGTCTGAGATCAATGATCTGAAGTATGGGTTTTCGCAAGGAAGCAATCCATTTTGGTTCGCAGGACTATTTTGTATAGTCACTCCGCCGCCTTGATACCAATATGCCCATCCGGCTATATTGAGCGGTTGATAGGTGCCAGGATATACGTAATTGCTTACATCTACCTGTTTTACCATTACGCGACCCATTTCAGGCTTACCTGGACCGGCAAGATTTGCTACGATGCTCTTCTCGTACTGAGTAGAGATGAATACTTCGAAGGTGCCGAAGGCGATAGTTTTGTTTTGATCGGTAATGCACATAGGCTGCATCCAGATGACCTCCTGTTGATAGTTTTTGGCTTTATTCAAAACGATAACCTGTATAGGTGCACCATCTTTAAAATAACCATAACCCAGAACTGGGGGACTCATAGGAAACTGTTGCGATCCTATATTGCATGCGGCAAGAATTGATACAATAATTGCGGCGAAAATAACTTTTCTCATAGTTTTAATATTTAGTTGTGATTTATGTTCTTGGATACATTATATACCACAATACTATATTTGTCAAGAGCTAGGGGAAACCTACGTCCAGACGTAAAAAAGCCACCTTTTGAGGGGTGGCTTTAATTTCAATGCTTAAAAACACTATTTTGCAGAAAATTTAGAAGAAGTTTCCTCTCGGTAACGAATTACTATATTGTCCTGAAAACCGTGTCGTTCAAAGTAAATTTTCCTTATGATAGCTCCTGTTGGACTAGTAGTCAGAACTTCTACCATTTTGATACCTCCAATAGTAGGATAATATACATCCTTGTCTGATGCGGGGTAGATAGGAGCGCTTACCGTTTTATCTTTTGGGAATAAAATAAACTTTGGATACTTTTCAGTATTGCTAGTATTTTCAGCCCAGCCTTCAGGACTATGTCTTGATGCTTCATCTACCAGCTGGCTGGTAGCTTCGCGTTCTTCCCGTGCTTTTGTGTTTAGGTTGCTGATATGGTTGCTTAAACCACGGGCAATTAATCCAAGAACAAGGAAGCCAATCAAATAAGGAATTATTCCAAATCTGTATAGTCCATAAATGATAATAGCTATAACAACAAACGCCAACAAAATGTAATACGTTTGCCGCGGGTAGAGGCTGATAAACAGAATTGCAAACGCGCCTGTTATCATGAGCAATAAACGACTCCAGTTTGTTTTCTTTTTGGAGTCAGCTGTAGTTTCTACAACTTTTTCTTTAGAAGCATCTTTTTCAGATGCAGCTCCTTCTTCATTTTTGATTTTTGCAAATTCTGCTTTTTTGGTCTGATTTCTGTTGTAAAAAAATACACCCAGAAATATTCCGAACAGAACCAGGCAAAATGTCCAAAGGGGCCATAACGTTGCAAGTCCGGTTAATAAACTACCGCTGGTGCTCATACTGTTATGAGCTGCGCTAATTATTATGCCGATAACAATTATGAGTATCACCAGAACGGCGATACTCATAACCCAATTACCTTTGTTGTTTTTCCAATTACTATGCATTATTTTCCTCCTTTTCTTTTTTAGATTGTTTTGAATCAAGAATAAGCGATAAATCTCCGCTTGTTGAAAGGGTAGTGAGTTTTGAATTTTTAATAGAGTCTCCCAAAATTTTAGTTTTTTCAACCTCAGTTAAGGAAGGATTCTCTTTTAAAAGATTCGCCGTCATTTCCATTTCTGCAAATTTACCTTCTCTAAATTTTTCAGTTTGCAGTTTCGCAAGCTCTACGTCTTTTTTTGCTTTTGCAATTTCAGCTTTACCTTGCTCTTCTCCAAGTTTCACTGCTTTTGTAGCAGCTTGAATTTCTTCATCTTCGAGAAGAACCGCTCCTAGCCAATCCATATTGAGTATCTTCATTTTTAATGAGGGAACCAATTCAGAGTTTATGTTTTTGGTATTTTCAACCGTTTGCATAATCTTCCTTCGTGGGTTGTTAGGATCGGGAACTTTTTTAGTTACTGTGTCTGCAAAGAAAAACTGATACATTTTATTGTCCTTGTCTTTTGCAGAAAACTTGGCTTCAACTATCTCTTCATAGGTCATGCCAGATAGGAATTCAAGAAACCTTTCCTGAAGCGCAGCAACGATTTTGTTATCAAGCCACGCACCTTTGGGTTTGAATTCGGTATGGGCAAATAATAGATCTTGCCATTCGATTTCAATAATTACCCGTGCTTTTAGCGTCCATGCTCCTTCAGATTTTACGATAAATTCCAGATAATAACTGGCATTGATGTAGTTCTCTGTGAGTTTTTCTATGTTATACAATACCACTCCTGCCTCGTTGGCGCGGGAATGTAACTTGCGGAATGCGGCGAATGCCCATTTCCATGAATCAAGTTTAAGAACTGGATAGATTCCGATCCATCGCGCTTCGATTGTATACCATAGTAATGCATCAATAGGTCCTACAAGAGGGGACATGTACAGTTTTCCAGGTTCTCCATCAATCCATCTTGGATTTTTTGGATCACTTAGATCACGTTTTTTACCCATGCGTGCCCAGATTGCTCTGATGGTAGTTTCTCCTTTCTTAACATAGCGCATCGTACCTTCTGTTATGAAGGTTGCGAATATGCCTTGTTTTGCAAGAAAGTAACAGATTAGAACAAAGAGTCCTATGCACACAGCAACAAATGCTAGTGCGATTACGATAATCCATAGTGTTGTCATGTATTTTGTTTTTAGTTGTTTTTCTTGATTACATTATACACTAAAACACGAAAAAGTCAAGCATCTAGTGCTTGAAATATAAGGGGATTTAAAGGATGCCTAAGGTGTCGGACCCGCTAAGACAGATGAATTAATTTGTGCCGAAGGTGGGACTCGAACCCACACGCCATTGCTGGCAAGGGATTTTAAGTCCCTCGTGTCTACCATTCCACCACTCCGGCAGTGATTTGCCCTGTCAGTATATATAAAAACCCTGCAGAACAAAAGCCTATAGATGTCTATAGGCTTTTGTTCTCTCTCTTGTCCACCCGGTAGGACTTGAACCTACGACCATCTGCTTAAGAGGCAGTTGCTCTACCGACTGAGCTACGAGTGGATCATTCCCATTCGGGAAATGTGCCGGAGAAAGGACTTGAACCTTCACGGGTCGCCCCGCTTGCTCCTAAGGCAAGTGCGTCTACCAATTTCGCCACTCCGGCATATGTTTATTTTCAATGAGGCGTGGGCGGGAATCGAACCCGCGCATGGAGGATTTGCAGTCCCCAGCGTTACCACTTCGCCACCACGCCCAAATATTACTCTTTTTTCAACAACTGGTCAATCAGCTGGCGGTTCTTTTCGCCACGGTCGACCTCTATCTTAACATACGGGATGATTTTTGTCTTGACGTTCTTTTTTAGATACTCGCGGAAATCTCCGGCACGACGGTTCATGAATGCTACTACGTTGTCTTCCTGACCTTCAGGCAGTACTGAAACCATAAGTGTTGCATTGCGCGTATCAGGAGAGAGGTTGTAGTTAGTGATGGTGATCAATGAGGTGCGGTTTGATTCGCGCGCGAAAAAGTCCGCTGCATGGCGCATCATCTGTTTTGCTAGTTGGTCTCTGTGTGAATGCATACTATTGTTCTATCATGGTTGTTACATTTAGGTAATCTCCCGGGGTAATCTCGAGCTTTGAGTCTGTCATCATGCCGAATTCCGCGCCAGTGTCTGTAATGCGATCGGTATTGCTTTTTCCTTGTTGTAGATTGGTAAAGGTTCCTTTTCCAATTTCAACATCGCGGCGAATAATGCTGAATGTATCCTTTAATGATACTGATCCTGACTCCAGTCGTCCTCCTAGTACTGATTGCGTTTTAACGCGACTGAACGCCTTTAAAACTTTTACTGATCCTTTGAGTTCTTCTACCATTTTTACGTTGCGGCGGGTTTTCTTTTGTTCTTCCATCCATTCAGACATTTTGTAAATGATGTCGAAGGTTTTTATGGTTACCAGCGAACATTCAGGACGGTCTTTGATTTTTTTGTCGATCGATACTCCAAAACCTAGGATCATACTGTTGCGGTCTGATAGCCCAAGGTTAAGATCTGATTCATTGATAGATCCGACGCTTTTCTTGATGACTTTGAAGAAAATGCTATCATCGTTCAATTTACGGATTTCCTGTTCTACCGCGTCTGCTGTTCCCAACACATCGGTTTTGATAATAACAGGAATAATGCGTTCATCGCCGTGAGGCTCTGTTGCAGTTTCAATTTTTCCTTCAGCCAATAGCTGTTTATATTCTGTTACTGCTGCTTCTGCTTCTTTTTTGGTATTCCAAACCTGAAATGTTGTTCCAACCGACGGATGCGTGTCAAATCCTACCACCTGAATAGGAGATGAGAACGTAGCGCTGTCTATGGATTTTCCGGCAAAATCCTCGAGGATGCGCGTCGTAGTAAGGCTGGTGTCTATGGTTACAAACTGACCCTTGGTAATGGTTCCGTTTTTAATGATAAGTGTCGCTGAAACACCGCGCTTTTCATCCAGGTGAGATTCAATCACAAAACCTGTTGCGGGAATGTTTGGGTTACCGCTGAGCTCTTCGATGTCAGCTGCAATCAAGATAAGATCAAGGAGTTCTGATACACCAGTTCCTGCTTTTGCAGAAATAAGCGCTACAGGAATATCGCCGCCGTATCCTTCGACATATACGCCGTGTTCCAAAAGGTCGGTTTTTACTTTTTCTGGGTTAGCTGCTGGTCGGTCGATCTTGTTGATGGCTACAATAAAAGGAGTCTTACTTTTCTTGATAGTTTCAATTGCTTCTATTGTTTGTTCTTTTACTGAGTCTTCGGCAGAGACGATCAGTATGGCAATATCGGCAACGCGAGCTCCGCGATGGCGCATATCAGAAAACGCCTGGTGACCAGGAGTATCGATAAAGGTAATTTTTCGATCCGTACCAGATTCGCTAGGAAGCGTTACTTCGTAGGCTGATAGATGCTGGGTAATACCACCTGCTTCTCCTGCAACAACATTAGTTTTTCGGACATAATCCAATAGCGACGATTTTCCATGATCGACGTGACCCATGATGGCTACAACGGGCGGGCGGGGAATTAGTGTGGTATCAGGAGTTGCGCTCATACAGACTCCTTTTTACCACACAAACGCCGTATTGACTAGCTTTTCAAGTGATGTGAGCGAGATACAGAAAGTGCTTCTGACTCTTCAGGAGTAAGTTCAAATTCTGATTTCCAATTTGCAATTGGCTTTGCAAACATGCTGACACGTTCGCGTCCGTACAGTGTCGAGATGATTACGCCGTCTCCGCGTTCGTTGGTGAATGCCGTTGCAAAGCTATGGCTGCCACCTGCGTTTTTAAACGGATTGAAGCGGATCGTGCCGATGCCCTGGACTGATCGAGCCGCTTTCTCTTCTAAAGTTTCCAATTGCTGGGATTGGGTATCGAACGTTCCTTCTATTGCGCGCATATCAGAAATGATTTTTGCAATGGTGCTTTCCAGGCTTGCTGCATTGCTGCCGCGAGTCAATTTGCTAATGCGCTGATTGAGCATATATATCCAAATACCAAGACTGATAGAGAGAATCGCTAGAATAGCAAGTGCAATAGTGTAACCGTTCAGTATCATATAAAAATAGTATACACTAAACTGGATTTATGATTATGAGGAAAAAGCGAGTGTATATGGATCATGCAGCGGCTACTCCCGTGGACAAGCGGGTATTGGCTGCGATGCTGCCATATTTTTCTATGAAGTACGCTAATCCAGGCAGCTTGCACAAGGAAGCATTGGACGCCCAGCGCGCTGTAGAGAAGTCACGGGATACTGTTGCGCAACTGCTGGGCGCTCGACCTAGCGAAATAACCTTTGTAGCGGGTGGGACAGAATCCGACAATTTGGCAATTGTCGGAACGATTAATGCATTTCGTCGTGCAAATCCGTCAATATCTCCTCATGTCATTATAAGTGTCATCGAGCACAAGGCAGTGCTAGAAGCCGTACGCGCGTTGCGCGATAGGCAAAAAATCACGCTCTCGGAAATTCCTGTAGACAATACTGGTGTCATTGATCTGAAGGCATTCAAACAAGCACTAAAGCCTGAGACTATTTTGGTTTCGGTTATGTATGCCAATAACGAAATCGGCAGTACACAGCCGATCCGTGAAATTGCAAAAATTATACGACATCATCGCAAACATATAACGAATACCGTGTATCCGTTATTCCATACCGATGCCATTCAGGCATTTCAGTATTGCGATAGTAATGTCTTACGCTTGGGGGTTGATTTGATGACATTGTCTGCTGCAAAAATCTACGGTCCAAAAGGTATTGCTGTATTGTATGCGCGAACAGGTATTATGGTCGATCCCATTATTATCGGCGGCGGACAGGAGCGTGGATTGCGATCGGGAACAGAAAATATCCCATCGGTTGTTGGCTGTGCCAAGGCATTTGCAATTGCGGATATGT
>CAYRNU010000005.1:0-6000 GCA_964425795.1 uncultured Candidatus Saccharibacteria bacterium
GCCTTAAATATGAAAGCTGGAAAAGCAAAGATGGTTTTGACTACTGAAAGCCCTGATGAATTTCCAACCCTGCCTCAAATCGATAATCCTGACGTATGTACGGTGCCAGCAGAAGTTTTGGTATCAGGCATCCAGTCGGTCGTTTATGCAGCGTCAGTGTCAGATATAAAGCCTGAAATAGCAAGTATCTATATCTACACTGACAGTACTGATATGGTTTTTGTTTCTACAGACACTTTCCGACTCGCCGAGAAGAAAATAACCCTTAAAAATCAGATTGATGGGTTTCAGGCGCTAATTCCTGCAAAAAATGCTCTAGAGATAATGAAATTATGTGAAGGTATTTCTGGAGATATTGAAATACATTACACTAAACATCAATTATCGTTGTTGGCGGATGGACTATACTGCACAACCCGTGTAGTAGATGGAGTTTTTCCAGATTATCGACAGATTATTCCAAAGGAATTCGCTACAGAAATGAAAGTTTTGAAAGAAGAATTGATACATACATTAAAACTTTCCGATATTTTTTCAAACAAATTTCATGAAATCAGTCTTGGATTGGAGCCATCAAAGAATGAATGTACAGTGGTTTCAAAAAATAGTGATGTGGGTGAGCAAGAATATGCGCTACACGCTACGATTACCGGTGAAGCACTCGAGATCCACATGAACCAGCGTTATTTGGTTGAAGCCTTGCCGTCATTGGCGTCAGACAGCATTGTGTTCTTGCTTTCAAAAGGGCGTCCATTAATTGTCCGTGGAGTCACCGATAATTCATTTACATATCTTATTATGCCAATGAACCGTTAGTAATATGGATAATGAATTTCCAAAGAATATAAATGTTTTTTTGGAACGGTTCCAGAAATTCATGCCCACCGATCGACGGGTACGCATGACAATACAAGCGTTTATGGAAAATATTCTTGAGATTAATGATGTATTAGATAAGGATTCGGTTCGTTGTTCCGGAACCAATATCTTTCTTAATGTAAACCCTTATTTAAAAAGTGAATTGATGAACCATAGTGCTGAAATTTTGAACCTTTTAAGGGAAAAAGATCATCTATATTTTACTCACATGCGTTAGTGCTTGACATTATATAATTAATCTGCTAGTATATAAATGTGAGTGGTTAGCTACAAAGGCTATTAATTTCGCCACAAACGTTCTGCAAAAAGCCCCCAGCAATGGGGGCTTTTTGTGAACACTTTTCTTAAAATGTCCTTAAAAATTAAGACTTATTGTTTGTGAGCCTTTGTTGTAGACTTCATCTATTGCTACAACTTCTAGTGAAACCGAACCTGATAGATCTAATTCGCTAGCGATAAAGGTAAACGTATTGTTTTGTGTGGTTCCAATCAGTGTACCGTTTGCGAAAATATCGAATTTCTTGAGAGGATATTTTGTTTCTGCTCGAAGATTTAGTGTGGTTGGAGTGCTTGCCAAGTATGTTGCTGGAGCTGTTATGGTAACCTCAGGTTTGTTCTGTTCAGTATGAACATCATCATAATCATCAGGGCGTTCGCTAACTGTTACGTCCAGCGTGTGTGTTTGCAGCCATGCGTTTATAGCAGCTTCCCAGCGACTATATTGTGGGTCGCTTGTTGGATTTGAGGGGATAGGACCTCGTGGGTTACCGCGCTCTACCCAATGTAAAATCGAATGCACATTTGGGAGTACGACATCTTTTTTAGTCTCATCGGGGGTTAGATCAGTTGCAAGTTTCTTGCTTACAGTATCTATAGTAAAGTATTCACCACCTTGCCATAGTCCACGCAAAATAGGTTTTAAGGTACTGTATTCAGGGTCTTGTACGTACGGCTCAAAATTCTCAACCGGCAATTTTGCAAGACCCGCGTCCATAACCTTTCGCCATGTTGGACCGGAAATAGAAGAACCTTTTTTCATTGGAGTGTTGTCGTTGTTTCCGCTCCACACTCCTACCACCAGGTTTGGTGTATAGCCAACCAGCCACGCGTCGCGATTATTGTTAGTGGTACCTGTTTTTCCTGCAACATCTCTATTTCCAAAATAGAGGAACGAGTTTGCACCAAATAGTGGTGTTCGTGCAGTATTGTCTTTAAGAACATCATCGATCATTAGCGCAACATTTTTATCTAATACTGGTTTTGATTGATCCTTCCATTCTTCCAATACGACTCCATCGCGGTCTTCGACACGTAGGATTCCTGTTGGTGGATTGTAAGTACCGCTATTTGCAAATACTCCATATGCTCCGGTCATTTCAAGAAGTGTTACTTCTCCCCCTCCCAGCACCAACGTTAGTCCATAATTATCAGCAGTGCCTAATGTAGTAATACCCATTTCTTTTGCTAATTTCAGAGCATTCTGGACTCCTACCAAATACAGGAGTTTTACAGCAGGTACGTTGCGCGATTCGCCCAAGGCATTGCGAAGGGCGATAGGGCCCTTATACTCTGCATCGTAGTTTTCTGGTGCATAGCAGTCGCCAGCACTGGTAAATGATAATGCAGGACAGGTTGATTGAAATTGTGTGCGAACATCAAACAAGACTGTGTCGGGTAAATATCCTTGTTTGAACGCTTCGGCATATACGAACGGTTTAAATGACGAACCCGGCTGGCGTTCCGCAGTTGCTACGTTGAATGCCCCATCAATTTCTTCGTCTGAATAATTGCGTGACCCAACCATTGCCAGAATTTGTCCAGTCTTTGGATCCATCGCAACCAGCGCCTGGTTTGATGCATTCCATGCTTTTTCATTTGCCAATGCGTTTTCGTATACCTGGTCTTCTGCAACGCGCTGTAGATCGTAATCAAGCGTACTGATAACCTTTAGGCCGTTATTCTCTACCGCGTCTTCACCGTATTTTTCTTCCAATTGCGCGCGCAGATATTCAACAAAGTGTAGTGCTTTTGCATAGTTTTCTTTTTGTGGCTTGAATTCCACTTCTGTGTTTCGTGCCTCTTCGTATTCATCATCACCAATAAATCCCAAATCACGCATACGCTTCAGCGTATAATTTTTACGCTCATCTAGTCGTGCTCGGTTTTTTCCGTACGGAGAATACAGTGTTGGTGCGTTTGGAATAGACGCTAGATATGCGGCTTCGGCAAGGGTTACTTCTGCTGCATTTTTGCCAAAGAATGCATGACTGGCCTCTTCGACACCATACAAGGTTCCACCGTAGGGTGCGATATTTAAATATGCGCTTAATATTTCATCTTTAGAAAGTTTGCGTTCCAGTTTTAGAGCTAGGAATATTTCCTTTAATTTGCGAACGATATTTTTATCGTTGGTAAGGAGTGTCATCTTGATCACCTGCTGGGTGATGGTTGATCCTCCCTGGGCAAAGCTACCTGACGATACATTTACCAGCGCTGCGCGAATAAATGAAATCGGGCGGAATCCTTTATGCTCATAAAACTTGTCGTCTTCAATGGCGACAGCCGCGTCTTTGGTATATTGAGAAATAGAATCCGTCGGTACTACGGTGCGACGCAAATTCTGCTGCAAGTTAAAGAGTACGATTTCTCCGGTGCGGTCGTAGATTTTTGTAGAGCTTGCAATCTTACGCTCTTCGAAGGTGTCGAGGTTGGGAAGGGTGAGCGTTGAAAACCAAATAAGAAATGCGCCCGCTATCACGAATATAAAACACCCCATGCCAAAAAGCAGGGTACGCAGCGTGTGTCCTTTGAATAATTTTTTGATTCCGCTTTTTGCTTCCCGTACTGAACTTTTCCCGTGAAGTCGTGAATCGAGGTTGCGAAGCGCCTTTAAATGTTTCTTTTTTCTCATACGGTTAATTCTAGCTGATAACAGACAAAATTGGAAAAATATGGTACTGTCGTCATATGAACGACATGTCTAAGAAAGAAGACGCAATAGACCATCTTCTCTTGCGCGGGGTCGCAAATGTCTACCCGACACCTGCCTATCTGAAGGCACAACTGCTATCAGGAAAGAAATTGACTATCTATTTAGGAATTGATCCGACAGCGCCGACGATGCATTTGGGAAACGCAGTCCAGTTAAAGAAGCTTTCTGAATTTCAGGAATTAGGTCATCAGATTATTCTGCTGATCGGGGACTTTACTGCGCGTATCGGTGATCCTACGGGCAAATCCTCTGTACGAAAAGTGCTTACTGCGCGCGAAGTGAAAGACAATATGAAGATTTATGTACAGCAGGCTTCCGCGTGGCTGCGTTTTTCTGGAAAAAACAAGGCGATTGTAAAATACAATTCAAAATGGCTAGGCAAGATGAATTTTGAAGATATTTTGAAACTCGCAGCGACAACTACAGTTCAGCAGATGGTAGAGCGCGACATGTTTCAGGAACGCCTCAAGGCTGGCCAGCCTATTTATGTTCATGAATTCATGTATCCGTTGATGCAGGGATATGACAGCGTTGCAATGAGTGTGGACGGCGAAGTCGGCGGTAACGATCAGACATTCAATATGCTCATGGGACGCACTTTATTAAAGGAGCAGGGAAGGGAAAAATTTGTGATCGCCAATAAATTGTTGGTGGATGCTAACGGCAAAAAGATGGGAAAGACCGAGGGTAATATGGTAAACCTGAATGACTCTGCAGAAAATATGTTTGGCAAGATCATGAGCTGGACTGACGGAATGATGGTTCCTGCGTTTGAATTGTGCACCCGTGTTTCATTTGAAGAAGTAAAATCAATAGAACGCGAATTGGCCAGTGGCGCACATCCGATGGATTTCAAAAAGCGTTTGGCGCGCGAAATCGTTGGCGTATATCATGGAGAAAAAAAGGCGCTAGAAGCGGAAACAGTATGGACTGAAACCTTCTCGCAAGGAAAAGCGCAGGAAGGGAAGAAGATTCATTTGACCATCAAGGCGCCGCTCATGGATGTGTTGGTAAAGAACGGATTCGTTGCATCAAAATCTGATTTCCGCAGGTTGATCCAAGAGGGAGCTATCAAGGTAATCGTAAAGCAGGAAGAGAAGAAAATTGTGGATGCGAATACGCTCATTGATGATACGACTCAATTGAAAATAGGCAAGAAGAAATTTGTTACCATTACGTTTCAGAAGAAGAAATAAAAAATCCCCGTGCGGGGATTTTTTATTTACCGTATACTCGCGCTCCCTGTCAGTGCAATCGCAATCGCATCAACTTCATCATCTATTTTTTTTGATACGTCCACTCCTTTTAGTAATAGGGGAACCATTCTGCGCACGTCTTCTTTTGATGCTTTGCCGTAACCCGTGGCGGCAACTTTTATTTGAAGCGGAGTATATTCATACACGCGCAGTCCCGCACCCTTTGCTTCTTTAGTGATTACACCCTTTGCTTCGGATACTTTTAATGCTGTGGTTGTGTTCCGGTCAAAAAACAATCGTTCAATGGCCATTGCGTCAGGAGAATATTCTGTGATGACTCGGTCAATCTCTAATGCGATCAATACCAGACGCTCTTCGAATTCTAGTGTCGCTAAGGTTTTGAAACATGTTGAATATACCAGTGTTTCTTTTCCTAATTCTTTGTCTAAAACTGCAATACCGATGCGTTCGTAGCCGGGGTCGATTCCTAAGATTCTCATATACATAGCATGCTAACATAAAATCGTTTCTTGACAGATATTTTTTAAAAATGTATTGTTTTTTCAAAATCAATCAAATATGAAAATAAAAATATCATTTTCTAGACCCATTTATTGGATCATTTTTTTTATCATTTATGCTATTGCATCTGTGATTCTGTCCCTTCCATATTTTTTTCTTGCACCAATGCCTCCGTTTCTGTTTTGCATTTTTCTACCCGCCTTTGTTGTTTTTCTCTGGATATTCTTTATGTCTTCCAGTAAAAAAATAAAAACTCGGAATGAAGAACGGAAAGAGCAGGAAGAACAACAAACATTAGATAGAAAGTATTTCTGGATAATGATTTGTTGGTTAACTTTACCGATAGTCTTACACAGTACTTATTTAATGGTAAAAGGTGCAGATATGGACGTATTGGCAAAAGCGATATAT
>CAYRNU010000005.1:6010-18202 GCA_964425795.1 uncultured Candidatus Saccharibacteria bacterium
GGTCGCTTCTGTTGGTACCGCCTTTGATCTTTATTATTTCCTCGTTAAGTAAAGCAAAAAAAGAAAGTTAAAAAAGAAGTCGTTTCATTCAAAATACCCTGCTATATTGCAGGGTATTTTTTATTCCGCATTAGTGACTACGTTTTGTACTTCGTCATTGTCTTCCAATTCCTCGACCAGTGTTGAAAGTTTTTCCAAATCCTCATCGGACAGATCAATAGTAGTTGTTGGAACCCATTCACCGTCCTGCTTTGCAAAAGCCCATACGACCGATCCCATCGCACCCAATACTCCGCCATTCTTTGACAGTATGTGTTTTACTTCTTGAGCTGCTTTGTTTCTGTTGTCGGTCAGTGTTTCAATAATCAGTCCAACGCCGCCTGGGCCGTAGCCTTCGTACATGCCGACTTCCATGGCAACGCTGGTTTCTGTTGCTTTTTTTATTGCACGGTCAATCGTGTCGTTGGTCATGTTTTCCTTGCGGGCTTTTTCAATTGCAAGACGAAGACCTGGAGCGTTCAGATCACCATTCGCTTTTTTTGCTTCTACAGTAATGACGCGCACCAACTTGCCGAAAATTTTTGATTTCTGGGCGTCGGTAGCTGCTTTTTTGTGTTTGATCTTTGACCATTTGTTGTGTCCTGACATATAGGGGATTGTAGCAGAAAAGCCGGGAACGAATATAGAATTGACAAAATATCGTACAAGTATAGTCTGAAATAAAAAAGCATATGAAAAATATAATTCTCGCCGTGGTATTCCTGGTGGGAATACGCGGCTTTTCGCAAAAAGAACAGATTATTGAAGAATATTCCATCCCCATATTCACAGTTACTTCATTAGTAAACGGGCCAAGATTGTATCACCTGGCTTTCAATTACGGTGTCATTGCTAGCACCTTCGACAGCCTGCAAGCAATTCCTGGTGTGCTGGGTAGTTTCCAGAATTATGAGATGGTTTTTGAAAAAGTGCGCCTATTTAAAGAAAACGGCATAGTTGATAAAACACTGTTTCGTTTCAAGGAAGCGATTCCGTGCATCTATCCAATCATTATTGAGTGCGAATATCGGGTACCATGTTATACGCGTGATAATAGGGATGGAACAATACAGCCGTATGTAGTGTTGGGACAGCTTGCCCATGATTCAGAGGTGCGTTGGAGCATCTACAACTATCTGTTTTCGTTGAGGCTCGAACCGAATATGCGCTACCTGTTTAAGATCAGAGAATCATATTCTGAAACAGGACAGAGGAGTTTTGAAATTTCATATGAAAAAGAAAATTACATACGAACGACACGAATAACAACAGCTGGCCAATAGCCAGCTGTTCTTTTTATTTATCTAATTTTAAATGTTGATACGCTCGGTCGGTTGCAGTGCGTCCGCGCGGAGTTTTTTCAAGAAGCCCTAATTGAATGAGATAAGGTTCTATTACTTCTTCAATAGTGCCTTCTTCTTCGCCGGTTGCTGCTGCAAGTGTTTTTAGTCCTACTGGTCCACCGTTGAATTTTTCAATAAGACTTTGCAGCAATACGCGGTCGGGCTTAGTAAGGCCTAATTCATCTACGCCGAGTAGTTCAAGCGCAGCAGCAACCGCTTCGTCGTTCATGTCCATTTTATGAACCTGAGCGTAATCGCGGACACGTTTCAAGAAATGATTGGCGGTTCGAGGAGTATAGCGGCTTCGTGCCGCGATCGCGCGCAATGCCTGAGCGTTAGGACTAATCTGAAGGAGCTGCGCAGAGCGTGAGAGTATTTGAGCAATTTCTGCGTCAGTATAGTATTCCAGTCGATGCGTTCCGCCCGAGAAACGTGATCGCAATGGGGAAGAGAGCGATGCAATGCGCGTCGTTGCCGCGATCAATGTAAACGGAGGAAGTTCCAATTGGATGGTTCGTGCCGACGGACCTTTGCCGATCATAATATCGAGCACTCCCGATTCCATGGCAGGGTATAGCACTTCCTCTACTAGTTTTGATAGTCGGTGAATTTCATCGATGAATACGATATCCCCCGGTTGAATGTTGGTAAGGATGCTTGCCAAATCGCCAACTTTTTCAATAGCGGGGCCAGAGGTGATTTTTATTTGACGGCCAGTTTCCTTTGCGATAAGATGCGCAAGTGTTGTCTTTCCTAAACCTGGTGGACCGTAAAACAGCAGGTGTTCAGGGGGATGGTTACGCTCCTTCGCGGCTTGAATAAGAATTTTAAGGTTTTTCTTGATGGTCTCTTGTCCAATATAGTCTTCCCATGAATCAGGACGAAGCGCCTTGTCCAGGTGCTGCTCTTTTTCGAATGGTGAAGATGAGGAAATAGGGGTACTTGACATAAAAATTGTTTTGTGCTATATTATGACCAACATTAAAAACACGGCAGACGAGATTCGCGGCATGAACCCATGAATCTCTAAGCAATCGGAGTCAATTTATTTTGACTTTATTGATGATTAGAAAAGGACATCCTGGTGTGTTTCCTCGTAGAAGCAAGTTTTCTGGGATTATCCTCTTTTTGTTTTCGGACTTTTCGCTGCATCGGCAAAAAGGATTGCTTGGAGATTTATGTGCTCATGTCATCATTAAAACATCGCACAATACTGCGGTGTTTTTTTGTTCAAGGAGCTATGTCGCGAGTATACCACTCTCGGGAAAACCCGCACACTTGATGCTAGAGATTTTCTATGGTCGAACGAATTGAGCGTAATCGGTCTGCAATTGCAAGGCTTGGGCTGACCTTCTGCTCTTCTTGGAGGCGTTTCAAATCATGCATGATGAAGTTGATTTCATTGTGTACTTCTTCCTCGGGTCGGCGGGAAGCAAACAGCATTTCAAGTGGCATTCGCTTGATCATGTCCAGAATCGTTTCTCGCAGCATGTGCAGTTTATCTGCCGCAGATTCGTTGGGATTTACGCGTTGCTCGTTTTCCATTTGCTTTAGATGATCTACCAAAAAAGCCAATTCGCGTCCTTCGGGAACGGACGGGGTTTCGATAATAGATGCTGTATTAGTCGCGGTATTGTAGTGTTCTGGCAAGGTTTTCTTTGCTGCAAGTGTTTTTTCTTGCGGTGTAATTATTGAAATGGGCGTGGTATCGGTGGTTTGGATATCGCTTCCTCCGCGCATATCTTCTGCTTTGTATTCCAGGTCGACTACCTTTATGACTTCGTCGATAGAGGTAATTCCAGAGAGGATTTTTACTACACCATCTTCTTTCATGTTTAAAATACCTTGCTTGTCGCCAGCGTCCTGAATAGCACGTTCGGTTGGATTGTTATAAATCGCATGCTCGACGTTTTCATCCATCAAGATCGCTTCGTAAATACCAACGCGGCCTTTGTACCCGGTAACGTTACATTCGCTGCAGCCTACAGGTTCGTACACTTTGAATTGCTCGTCAGTAATGACTGCTCCGTATTCATTAAGATTCTTGTTGTAGTGTGCCGCGTGCTGGATGACTCGGCGCAACAACTCTTCTTCTTCGGGTGTAGTCGCTCGTTCTTTTTTACAATGCGGACATAATTTGCGGACCAATCGCTGCGCAATTGAAACAGAAAGTCCGGAAGACAAGATCTCGGGAGTAACGCCAAGGTCGATCAGGCGGGGAATGGCACCAGCTGCATTGTTGGTGTGCAGTGTTGAAAGTACCAAGTGTCCGGTTAATGACGCATTGATGGCAATCTTTGCGGTTTCAGTGTCGCGAATTTCTCCCACCATGATTACGTCAGGGTCCTGGCGAAGTGCGGCACGAAGACCAGAGAGGAATGTATAGCCTTTCTCGCTATCAACCTGTGTTTGGGTAATGCCGGTCAGGTGATATTCAATCGGATCTTCAATTGTTAGGATTTTAATTTCCGGCGTATAGACCTTGCGGAGGAATGAATACAATGTGGTTGTCTTACCCGAACCGGTAGGACCGGTTGTCAGAATAAGTCCGTTCGGTTTTGCGATCTGGTTTTCCAATGTTGCCAGCAGTCGCGGTTCGATACCCAGCTGGTCAAAGCCTACCTTTGTGGCTTCGGGATTCAAAATACGCATCACCACAGATTCTCCATAGGAACCTGGAATGATCGAGCTGCGGATCTCGACTTCTTCGCCTTTGTAATTGATGGTAAATCGTCCGTCTTGCGCATCCTGTTCATTGGTCAATTTCATTTCCGACAGCAATTTGATGCGGGAGTTCAGGCCTTTGTAGATATCATGGCTGAAAAAAATAACATCCTGCAAAACACCGTCCTGACGGTAGCGCAAACGGACTTGCTGTTCTTGGGGTTCGATATGAATGTCGGATGCGCCAGTTGCAATCGCCGCTCCAAAAATCAGCTCCATCAATCGTGTGATCATGCGTGGCTCACGCGCTTTGATAATGGCTTCAAAATATGCGGCAACATCCTGATTGGTATGGATGTCTTTGGTCATTTGCGTCAGTGCGTCTTCCGAAATATCCAACAATCCGCTTGATTGCCGGGTCATGCTGATGTCCTGGTATCGATCCCAGGCTTTGTTTAGACTGCGCTGGGACACCATATATGGCGACACCAAATAACCCTTGGCTTCAAAATCTTTGATCGTTTGCTGGACCGCAGGACTGCCGCTATCCCTGATCGCAGCATAGAGATGCTTTCCGGTTACTTTAAATAATGCGATCTCTTTTTCTCGCGACTCGCTTTCAGGCAAGAGTTTCAGTGCGTCCGTTTGTATGGAAACACCCGACAAATCGATATAGGGAAGATCCATAATCTTTGCATTACGCTCGACCGATCGCTCTTCTTCCTGTACGCGGATTTCATCAAGCTGCTTTTTTTGTTGTGTGTCGTCGTATGATGCCATTGCTGTATTGATTGTAACGCACCGGAGCTCAGGAATGTAGGGTTTGGTGCCCAAAATTGGGGATTTGAACCGCTTGTGGATAGATTCCTTGACATATGAGGGGAGTACCTACCCTACTTGACAAGATGTTGTCTTTGTGATAAGATACGAATAAATTGTAATTCTTTTAAATCTATAAAATTATGAAAAAAATACTATTTTTACTGGTATGCGTTCTGTGGAATGCATTTTCAGCCCTTGCGCAAAGCGGGGTAAAGGAAAACCAAGGCGGTAATGCTGCTACACGAGATGGCATTACTGTTAGTTTAGCTGACCTTAAGGGATTTTATACTGACGATAAAAACGACCAGGATAACTTACTGAGGTTTGCTGACGGACACAAACTTTCAACCAGCGAATTGGCTAGTTGGCACAAGCGTTTCTACAATATGTATGGAACTGCAAAAACCAATGTAACCATCAATGGTTACGCCGACATGCTGACCGTAATCAGCGAAAGCGATGAGGTTACTGTTACACAACAAATGCTGGACGCGGGTATCTTTGATGATGCCGACCTATACACTACCGGATGGAAATGGAACCCTACAGGGGGAACAGACGGCAAAGGAAAGGTTGAGTACACAGAAAAGAAGTACACGCTTCGTGTTGGCGACGTTCTGTTCATACACAAAGGCGTGTATGTGTGGGGCAAGGGCAACTGCGGCAATGGCATGCAGCAACGTGGCGTTCTGAACGTTCCAAAAAAAGAAGAAGAAACCGTTGACATTGATCTTATTGATAAAAACACCGAAGTTTTTGAAACAGACCGAGGCAATATCATTATCAATAACAACAATTATTCAGTTTCTTACTCTGGCGGAGGTCGTGCGGAAAACCATAACGACAACACGATCGAAGGTGGCACTGGTACCAGAAGCAATTCTGGAGGTGATGATCCCAATATCGAAATCATCGATAGAAGGTATTACACCAATTCAGACGGTAGTGGTCAGGATCAAAACAGTACTAACTACACCACCACTAACGATCAGCCACGCAATCGCAATGGCTACACCAAATGGGAAGCGCAAATGTTGGGTAATACCAAAGCGACAACCGCAGGTGTTTGGACCGGAGTTGCGAGTGATTGGCTTCGTTGGGGTTTAGGAATGGCAGGTATCGGACCTAACACAGGAAGTACGTATAACTTCTTTGGAGGGACTACTACTCCTGATCCTAGCGGAGGAGGTTTTACCCCCAACGGTACTGGGTACTAACGGACACGAAATCAATTGTATTTTTAAACTTAAACTGTAGGGCAAGCCAATTGCTTGCCCTTCATTGTTGAGTGCTCGAGCCATGAGTTCGAACTTTCAACAATGTCAGCCCAATACAAACTGATGAGGTTGGCAGGTTATTAATTCAAATTCACGTTTAAATTAAATTTTTATTTATTGTATGAAAACATTTATCAAAAAATTCATTACAGCGACAGCGCTTGTTTTGGCCGTTTTTGGTTTTGGACTCCAGTCAGCATCAGCTGCAGGTTCGTTCAATCCTGATCCTGGCAGCTTTGGCGTAGGCTTTGTTTCGGTAGCATCTGTACCGTCAAGCTTTATCGGAGATGTAAATCAAATGAACAATGTTGCCCCTGGGACCGTTGTAGCATTTAACATCTATTACCATAACAATGGTAACCAGACGATCAGCAACGTTAAATTGCGATTCAGTCCTCAGAACGCTTCGTCTTCAACCAGTCACACCATTACGGGTACGGTTTCAGGTGACGGTGTTTCAACCATCACTGATAGCGCAAGTGTAAATTTGACCAGCTCACAGACATTGGAATACGTTCAGGGTTCTGCGCGTTGGTTCCCAAACCAGACTGGACAGACAAATGCAGGAGGTCAGCAGCTAACCGCTGCCCAGGAAGCAGCATTGGTAGGTGGTTCAGGAATGAACATCGGATCAATTGCAGCAGGATGGCCTTCACAGGGTGGTATGGTTGTTCATTACCGTGTCGGATCAACCGGCGGTAACAACAATCTGCCTTCAGTAACAACACAGTCAGTGACTGGTGTTGATCAGGATTCAGCAACATTGCGTGGCGCATACGTCATGAACGGTGTTGCCGGCGAAACGTGGTTTGAATGGGGAACCTCATCAGGAAACTTGAACAACGATACTCCTACACAAAGCGTTGGTTCTACATCAGGCTCAATGGCCTATCAGATCAACGGTTTGAACGAAGGTACAACCTATTACTACCGCGCATGTGCACAGCACACTGCGGGATCAAACAACGGAGTGGATGTTTGTGGAAACACATTCAACTTCACTACACACGGTGATAACAACGATGACGATGACGACAATAATAACGACGACATCAGCGTTGATACATTGACCGCAGATGATATCGATGAAGACTCAGCAGTATTGCGTGGAGACCTTAATGATATTGGTTCAGGCGATGTAACCCGTTGGTTTGAATGGGACACCAATGAAAACGATGTAGAAGACGGTGATGGAAATACACTGACCCTATCAGGCGAAACCAATTCGACAGGACAGTTCTCGCGAACATTGACCGGTTTGAATGATGACACTACCTATTACTTCCGCGCATGTGCCGAAGACGACAATGGTAATGATGATTGTGGAAACGTACGCCAGTTCAGTACTGATGAAGACGACAATAACAATAATTCTTCAGACGATGAAGATCGCCCAGATGTAACTACGCTTCCAGCGTTCGGTATCTCATCAAGCTTTGCGACATTGAACGGTTATTATGATGCCAATGGCTCATCAACCGACGTATGGTTTGAATGGGGACGCACTGCATCTCTTGGCAACAGCACAGCTCGTCAGGGCAAGGGTAATAATGAGGGTGGCATGACATATCTGTTTACAGGATTGTCAGCAAACACTACCTATTACTTCCGTGCAGTAGCAGAAAATAATGAAGGTATTGATCGCGGAGCAATTCTATCGTTCCGAACAACGTCAGGCGGCGGAAGCACGACTCCGGTAATTGTTACCGGTAGCGGAACCTTCCTACGATTGCAGATTGAGAACGGCGAAGAATTCGTTTCTCGCGGCGACCGATTGGACTACGAAGTTCAGTGGGAAAATATCTCAGGACGCGATCTTGAAAACTTAGTTATTGAAATCGACATGCCAGAACAGCTGGTAATCGAAGATACAACCGAAGGTAAGATCAGCAAGAAAGACAACACGGTTGTTGTAAACGTAGGAGACCTAAAGCGCAGCGAAGACGGTGACTTTGTCATCACAGCTCGTGTTAAGAGCGGAAAGGACGGAGATCCAATCGTAGCTCAGGCGACTGCGGCATTCGACCACCCAACTATTGAAGAAAAAACCCAGGTTAACGCGATCGCATACGATTCTGACGAATACGATGCAGGTCGCTCAGCATTGGGAGCCTCATTGTTTGGATTGTTCGACGGCAACCTTGTAGGACTACTATTGATCATTCTCTTGATTGTTCTGGTTATCCTGATCGCGCGCAAGCAGTTCATGGATAGCAAGGACAAGAAAGCAGCACGTTCAAACGCAGCTCCGATAGCTCAAAACGGAACAGACGCAAATGGCGCATATCGCCCATATCGTCCGACTCCAATTCAGCAGTAATTTCTGACTGATACAAAAAACACCCATAAATGGGTGTTTTTTGTATGCTTGAGACTCTTGGTATAAGGGGAGTATACTGAGTGTAACAAACAAAAAAACAACAGAATATGAGACAGATAGTATGTATATGCGCTGTTATTGCATGGTGTGCAATGTCAGTCAGTGCCCAGAAGATAACCATAATCCTGTATGATGGGTATACGGAGGTGCGTACCGAGAGAAATGTCAGATATACTGACCAGACGCAGTACTATAATTCAAGCAGCAGTTCATCATGCAATTGCCATGAATGCAATAGTTGTTCTCGAACAGAAACATGCCCGTCGTATCAGCCGTGCGTTCAAAACAACTATTCTCCAAATTATGCCAGCAATGACGTAGGTTCATTTTTTGCAGGGATGATATTGGGAACACTGGGAACTTCAGTCATAAACGGAATCACGTATTACTCTTGGCGAAACCGGTGGGTATATCCGTACCAATACAATAATATATGGTATTTGAATTCATTAAGTTACGGATATTAGAATCATAAAGACGCTTTCAGAAATGAAGGCGTCTTTTTGTATAACGTGTTTCGGTGCGTATACTGTGGGTATGGAATATGAATTACACGGGCCTGAAATGATGCAGCCGGTTGCCGCCGAGGTGATTGCGCGCGCTGCGCTGGTTCTTCAAAAAGAAGCGCGCGCTTGTCTCTGCACGCTATCCGGTGATCTGGGAGCAGGAAAGACGACATTGACGCAGTGGATAGGGAAAGAACTGGGAATAGATCAGTCAATCCAAAGCCCCACTTTTGTTATTCGTAAGCGATACGAAACCAAAGACCCTGTCATCAAGCAGCTCATACACATTGATGCGTATCGATTGAATTCTGGAGAAGAGATTCAAAAAATTCGTTTTAGTGATGATGTGCAACAGCAAAATACGCTGATGTGTCTGGAATGGCCTGAGCAAATCGCTGATCTTGGACTGACCCCTGATATTGCGATAACTATTAAACACGCCGAAAACGGGGGGCGCACAGTTTCTATTCAGCCGTAGTATACTGGCTACATGCCTGAATCACAGACTCCTGCAAAATTAGTACTTTTGGATACCCACGCGATTATTCATCGCGCGTATCATGCGCTGCCTGAATTTGCTACCAGCGCAGGGATGCCCACTGGGGCATTGTATGGATTGGTTACAATGATTTTAAAAATAGTCCAAGACCTGAAACCCGACTATGTCGTTGCCTGCTATGACTTGCCGGGAAAAACATTCCGTCACGAAGTATACGAGGATTACAAAGGGAAGCGCACAGAGACTGACAGTGCGCTAAAAATGCAGATTGAGCGATCAAAGGAAGTGATCAAGTCATTGTCTGTCCCTGTATACGAGCACCCTGGTTTTGAAGCCGATGACATGCTGGGCACCATCGCGCATCAATTGGCTGATAATACAGATGTGGACATCATTATTGCCTCAGGGGATATGGATACCTTGCAGCTGGTATCAGGAACGCATGTACGCGTGTACACGTTAAAGCGCGGGTTGAACGACACTATTATCTATGACGAAAAAGCGGTAATGGAGCGTTTTCAGTTTTCACCAAAATTGATTCCCGATTACAAGGGACTGCGCGGCGATCCGTCTGACAATATTATCGGCGTCGCAGGTATTGGCGAGAAGACCGCGACAGAGCTGATCACGAATTTTGGATCGATCGAAGAACTGTATGAGACTCTAAAAAAGAATCCCGAGAAACTCACTGCTGCGGGTATCAAACCTCGCATTGTGCAATTACTCGTCGAACATGAAGACGAAGCGCTATTTTCAAAAACGCTTGCCATGATTCGAACAGATGCACCGATCTCTTTTGCGATGCCACAACAGACATTCGCGGAAAGCGTTGATATTAATGCATTTGAGGCGATGTGTCGTGAATTTGAATTTAGAACGCTTACGGTGCGTTTAAAAAATCTATTGGGTAAAACATCCGCGACTGACGTTGTCGAGGATGAAGAACCGACTCCTATTGTCGATCAGGATGAAATCGAGCGTGTCGGCATTGCCCTGTGGCTTATCAATTCAGATATGACCAATCCGAATCTGTCGGATATATTTCAGTATGCTGGCACGAAAAATTTTGATAAGGCAAAGGAATACATACTGAACGAGCTCAAGGAAAAAAAATTGGAAAAAGTCTATAGCGAAATAGAGCTACCTATCATTCCTATGATCCATCAGATGCAGGAGCGGGGAATAGTGCTGGATCGTGACTATCTGAAAAAGCTTTCAGTTGAATATCATGCTGATCTTGATCGTTTGGAAAAAATAATTTACAAGCAGGCCAGCAAGGAGTTCAACATAAACTCGCCCAAGCAACTAGGACAGATACTGTTTGTCGATTTGGGTCTATCGTTGAAGGGGATGAAAAAAACTGCAGGCGGTGCGCAGTCTACGCGCGAGTCAGAGCTGCTGAAATTGAAAGACGCCCATCCGATCATTGCAAATATTTTGGAACATCGCGAATTGCAGAAATTATTGTCCACCTATATTGATCCGTTGCCAGAATTGGTCGGCGATGACGGACGGTTGCATGCGCGGTTTTTGCAAGCGGGAACTTCGACGGGACGCTTTTCGTCCGCTAATCCGAATCTGCAGAATATTCCTATCAAATCAGATCGCGGTCGTGCCATTCGCGGAGCGTTCGTTGCGGCTCCGGGGCATGTTCTTGCGTCCTTTGATTATTCGCAGATTGAATTGCGTATTGCTGCGTTGATGTCGCAAGATCCCATCCTGACTGAAATTTTTAAAAACGGAAAAGACGTCCACGCATCGGTTGCTTCGCGCGTGTTCCATGTTCCTGAAAATGAGGTAACCCATGAAATGCGCCGCCGCGCAAAGGTAATTAACTTTGGCATCATTTACGGCATGGGCGTATCGGCATTGCAGAAAAATTTGGAAACCAGTAGAAAGGAAGCGCAAGAATTTTATAACGCCTATTTTGATGAATTCAAGGCGGTTGAACAGTATCTGGAAGACACCAAAGCATTTGCCCATAAAACAGGCTATACGGAAACAGTATTCGGCCGACGTCGTTATTTTCCGGGACTGAAATCCTCGTTGCCATTTATACGCGCATCTGCAGAACGTATGGCAATTAATGCGCCGATCCAGGGAACTGCCACGGCCGATGTCATCAAGCTTGCCATCAAGCATATCAACCAAAAGTTAGAACAACAGAAATTGCTCGGCAAAGTGCATTTGTTGTTGCAGATTCATGATGAATTATTATTTGAAATCGATGAATCGGTTGCAGATACAGCAGTCAGGCTAATCGAAGAAACAATGGAATCAGTGCTCCAGGATTCGTTTTTGCATATCAACACCGACATTCCTCTGGCAGTAAATTATGCAGTTGCGCCTTCGTGGGGAGCAATGAAGGGCTAATTTGAAACTTCCATTTTTTACCCAGCAGGGGTACACTGGAAACTATATGGCTCGAACTCGCGAATTATCACATCTAGTAGCCGAAATCGCCTTGGTATTCTTCATTGGATTTTTGGGTGCGCTCATTGCTGCATGGATGCTTCCATGGCTGAAATTGGTACCGCTCCACTCTCCATTATTTGTAGTGGCATTGCGCGTATTGGGATTTGGATCATTGGGATTTGGATCTATTGTCGTATTTCTTGCACAAAAATATCGAATGCCCCTGTATACCACCACTACCAATAAG
>CAYRNU010000006.1:0-18103 GCA_964425795.1 uncultured Candidatus Saccharibacteria bacterium
ACCAGTATTCGCGTTGGACGCAACTTTGCAAAATTTGCTTTCCCTTCAGCTATTAGCGCGGAAGACCGTGCACAGCTGGAAT
This sequence comes from uncultured Candidatus Saccharibacteria bacterium, assembly GCA_964425795.1. Taxonomy (GTDB): domain Bacteria; phylum Patescibacteriota; class Minisyncoccia; order Phycocordibacterales; family UBA1006; genus CAYRNU01. Next base: position 83 of record CAYRNU010000006.1, read on the forward strand.
CTGAAGCCGTTGCCGCATTAAAGAAATTGACCGGTGACTTGCAGGGAGAGTACTATCCTCTGAACGGCATGAGTGAAGAAGTTCGCCAGCAGATGGTAGCTGATCACTTCTTGTTCAAGCAGGGAGACCGCTTCTTGGAAAGCGTTGGAGTAAACCGTGATTGGCCAAACAACCGCGGCATCTATTTCTCGAACGACAAGAAGTTCCTGGTGTGGATTTCAGAAGAAGATTCAATGCGCATCATTAGCATGCAGCAGGGTGGTGACATTGCAGAAGTGTTTACCCGTCTTGCTACTGCATTGCAGAGCATCAACAACGACCTTGAATTTGCCCATGATGATGTTCGCGGTTACTACACGACCTGTCCTACCAACTTGGGTACGGCGATGCGTGCCTCGGTACACATCAAAATCCCAAAATTGTCAGCGCAGCCTAACTTTGAGGAAGTATGTAAAGATCTTGGTCTTTCAATCCGCGGAGTTGATGGAGAGCACTCTGAATCAAAGGGCGGTGTGTACGACATTTCGAACAAGCGACGTCTCGGCATCTCTGAACGCGAAATCTACGAACAGTTGTACAACGGTGTGAAGAAGTTGATTGAACTCGAATCATCACTGTAATTCCATTGCATTAATGAATTTAAAAAATCCTAGAGCAATCTAGGATTTTTTTTGTGTGAGCCTTCTTGAGCATTGTTAATATTTAATAAAAAAGATTAAATTCGGTAATGATTCCCGATAAAAAATCTACAAATAGAAACAAAATTATAAATATAAAAAAAGTAGCACCTATTTGATGTAAAACATTATTTATATTACTTTCTTCAAAAAATTTATCTATGTCTACAAAAACAATTAAGGAGAACATTAATGAAATTGTAACAATAACGATTTGTTCTATAAACTTATTGTTATCAGAATAACTAAGGGCAGCAATCATAACTGAAAAGACAATGGAAATCTCTAAATATTTTAGTATTGAATTACCAATAGTTGAAAATTTATTTCTATGTTTTCTAAAAAATTTTTTATCTTTTATTTCCATATTATAAATGCTCCTCGCGCGTGCTGTTAATGGTGAGCCTAAAGCAGATAAAGACTTTTGATCCTTTACCTCACAAGGCTTTTTCTAATGTTTTTAGTATATCATTTTGACCCTTCTCGAGCATTTACTATTTTTATAGGCACAATGTCGTTTGGGATACGGTATTGTTTGCTGATTTCATCGATAAATTCTAATTCTCGATCAATTCGCTCTTTGCGCCCGCGATGTATTGCGTTTCTTTTGCATACTTCTGGATTGTTTTCAAAATAGAGAAATTCCAACAACGGGTTTATTTTCAGTTCTTTAAGAAGCCCACGGAGTCCGCTAATTACCATATCCAAGCGTTCAGATTTGCACCATGCAATGTCAGCCATCACAACGCTTTTCCCTAAAATGAGCGCATTTCGAACATCAGCATAATATACGCTGTCCTTGAATGCTCTTGATTTTTGCAGAGCTGATTTGTGGTAGTCGTCACAAATTACGAAGTCATTAAATACGTTTTGGTGCTGTTCAATATATGTGGATTTTCCTGATCCGGGTAATCCAATGATAAGTAATATCTTTTGTTTCATAATAAGGTTTCGTACTAGTCTGAAATGGTGACACTTGCAAGCGCAGATAAGGCTAAGAGAATTCTTGTCTTATTTCTCTGGTAATTTCTTTAATTTCATTAGTATATTTTTTAGGGTCTGACATGTCTACAGTGTAGTCAAAATGTATATCAGAAATATCTGGGAATGCAGTCGAATGTTCAAAGAATCGCTTTAGGGCATCATCAGGTCCAGTAAAAATATGGTTGGGGCTATAAGGAAATGTTTTTAGTTTTTCTATAATAAATTTTTCCGGAGTGCTTACATGAATCCATAGCAAGGAAAGAGCAAACTCGTCTTTAAGGTTATCTATCAGTGATCTGGTATGTGCGCTGGCGCAATTTGAATCAATAATAATTGAATAATTATTCTCCACCAGTTTCCGAATTACGATCGGAACAATCTTTCTATGATCCTCAGAAGTGTAGTTGTTTTCAATGCGCAGCATTATTCTGACATCGTCATTCGATACTTTGGGTATATGTAAGGCGTTAGAAAGCAATTCAGACAATGTGCTTTTTCCTGACTTAATTTTCCCAACAGGGCAGATAATAAATTGTTTTGTATATCGTATATGTCCAGCGGAATAGACTCTTGAATAGTATTCAGTGACAAATTCGTCTACCTTGGCTTTTGGCAAAGGTATTAATGTTTTCATTAAGGAAGTATACCAAGAAGCTGGTATAGTGTGAAAGATGAATAAGAACATACTTTTCGTGTGCAGATATAATCGTTTCCGTAGTCAGTTTGCGGAAAGTTATTTCAATACAATAAATACTGATCCAACCCTTATTGCCAAAAGCGCCGGGCTTTTTAAGGGAAGCCCTATAGATAGTGGTATTCTTGCTCTTGCCCAAGAGCATTTTCTTGAGATTAAAGGTGTTCCAAAAGGGATAAGTTCAGAGTTGCTGGATTGGCAGGATATTATTGTTATTGTGGCAAATAATGTTCCAGAAATTATATTTGATGACCACAGGATACAGTCTGAGCGGATTATTAGGTGGAATATTGTTGAGAAGGAGAACAGTCAAATTGTAGAAGATATAAAAAGGGAAGTGCGAAGCCTAATAGAAAACTTATCCTGATCCTTGAATTTTTACTGGTATATAATTTGAAGTTTTTAGAGTTAGTGCGAATTGTGCTAGCTGTTGATGGTGACCGACGTGTCTGGCTTTCCGAACTCGTTTCGTATAGTGAATATATCACAATTTCAATAAAGGATCTACAAATGGTCTGCGTGTAAAATGCTTGACAAATACTACTAATCGTGCTAAGATATAAGAAAGTCACGCAACTGGCTAACTCAATCAGAATGAGTCCGTTGCGGGGCGAGTTCATTTCAAAAAAAGGAGATTCACGATGCAAAATCAAGCAATTATCGTAACAGGTAGCTTCCCTGCAAACGCAAGCGAACTTCCATTGCAAAAATACATTACAATCGGAGCATTTGGTAACGCAGAAGCCGAAGAGGCCGCTGTAAGGTTGTTGATGTTCTCAAAAGAACAGGCAAACTTTGTTGCAGTTTCTTGGCCAGACATTGCTCAAGTTTGGGTGGATGAGTTCAAAGAATATCATTCAATCAATCAAGCAAAAAATGCGAACTGGGATTCTGAGGCAGCTTTTTCAAAAGCAATGAAAACCTACAGAACAAAAGTTGCACTTACGCTTGGTGTTGGATATTTCTTTTTCAAAAAGCCGACCCAACCAAAAGCAATCGAAGTTGAGGAAAAGTTGACCAAAAATCTTTTTGCACCAACCTTGATGTTTGGAGCTGGAAATCCGCAAGCACTTGCGAACGGTTTCTGGAAACTCATCGAAAAGGGTTTGGTCGAGAAAAAAGAGCAAAACGGTTTGGATTACTTCTACCCGACTCCCGCATTGGTTTCTGCCTTTTGCTAAAATTGCCATTTCGGCACAAACAAAGGTCATTCAATTATTATTGGATGACCTTTTTTCTATTTCTCAAACTCACCTTTGAGCATATTTCTATTTGCAATAAATCCTGCTTCTGCTTTCAATGCAAGATCAGTATCTGAATCTCGAGCACCCTTGCTGTATATGCTGTCATTTGCAAGAATATCTTCAATATAATAACCAGTGAAGCCCTCTGCGGTATGTACAATATAGGCACTTATACAAGTATTTTTGACTGGACTGTAAAAAACATTTGGTAATGTAGCACCTTCAATACCGCTAACCTTTTTGTTTTCTTGCTCAATATATTTTGAGCATTTGATATTGTTTTCAAAAGACACATCACTCACTTTTTTGGGAGTATGAAAAATAACATACAGTGCGTATGAAGAAAGTCCAATGAGTAATGTGAGTACTGAATACATCAGTACATTTTTAGTATCAAAACGTGAACGATTTTGATTCATAGATATGGTTTTAGTTGATAACGACTTGGACCATCATCTATGCCGACTTTGTACAGATGGATAGCCAAACTGGTTCACCCACTATTCCTCAAATCGCACGAGGCGGTTTGGCTTGTGGCAGTTTGACTACCCGTCAATACCCGCAAGCCAAATACAAAAACAACCCGATACGAGTGAGGAAATAAATCTGTGGGTGAACGATTACAGTATAGCAAAAAATCCTTCAAAAATACAGTAGAAAATGCTAAAATATGTACATTACATACATACGTTCACTATGGATATAGTTATTTGAATGAAATCCGTGTACAAGAATTGATGTATGTACATAGATTCATATGAATACTCAAACCATAAATCTCGAGGAACTCTGTGATGTGCATAGATCACCAGATACACACATAACCAATAAACTCATTCTTGAGGATATTTTTGCTGTATGCACCAATGCAGATTTTTTGGAAACCATACAAGAAACTCGAGAATACATTGATTCAACCTATGGGAGCAAACTTCCATTTTTTGGAAACTTTCGTGAACTTTCTTTACAAGTAAAAGATATTAGGAAAAAGATCTACAATACGCCGAATGGATGGCGAGAATATCAGAAAATACTTCGTAGTATACGGGAAAGACATTCACTCAATGGTGAAGCGTGGCATTATGATCCATTTACACCTGAAAATATCAAAAGTGAAATACAAGATAATATCGATGTACTAACCGAAGATGCCCAAAGAAACCCCGAAGAAAAACATCCAACGATGAGTATTGAGGAGCAAGCAGAAAAAGAGTTTTATTCTACTGCTTTTGAGGGACACCTTTCTTGTCTTGAATCAATTATTTTTACCAATGATCCATACAGTAACACTTCACATATGGGTATTCCTCACGGAGATCGAGGTGGATATTTACACATTGAAAAAGAGTTTCTGAATCCAGATATGTGGGTCATCACTGGAAAGTTTTATCTACACTCAACCAAACAAAATATGATCGATGCGATAAATAGACAATACGACGAGATAGATGCGAAAAGGAAAAGAATGTTTGGTTTTGAACCAAAGAAACCAATTCCAAAACAGGACCTTTCAAAAATATACGAGGTATACAAACATAACGCTCAAGGTAAAACACTTGTTGCAATATCAAATATACTGGAGAAGAAAAAACGAGAAGACGACCCGAACGCAGAAACGATGATCGATGAGGTGAAGAAAATACTCGAACGAATAAAAAAAGAGTCAAAGAAATACGACTCAAGATATAGGGACAAGTAAATCAGTTTTCCTTGTCTGAATCCACTCAAATACTCCTATACAGTAAAGGAGTATTTTTGTTGTCCCAAAAATATGTTTACTCACTAATCATATTTGATTCATATGAATATTACATATAACCGTGTCTCCGATTATCAACACAAGATCAATGACATTGATCTGGCTTCAACGTGCCTATGTCTCGGACTATCAATGATCGAGATTGAACCCCAATCTCGGACCAAAGCATTCTTTGTGTTTGAAGCAAGCCACAAACTTGATCAGATCACACAGGATTTCTACGAAGGAAAACTCAAGGTCGATCCAATGCTCTTTGCACAGTACCGCAAGCATCTCAAGACGAGATTGTTTGGATTGCAATCAAGTATCAAATACTAATCAAAATCACAGATGTATATGAAAAAGAAACAAGAAGAAGTCGAGGAGGAAAAGAAAATCAAGTATGCGAACTCAGTTGGAATGGTCGACGATGAGTTCATTGTCGAAATGGTCCACGATGGAGATGAGACAAAGTATCTGTTTGTGAATGGTGGCGATGTTGGCGAAATGTATTCGTATGAGGGCGATGACGACATTGTGTATTTGCCATATCAAAAGAGTAATAGTTTGATCAAAAACCATATAGTCGAGTTTCCGTCTGATGTGTCTGACTATGAGGACTTTGATGAACTATTCAAAACTATCCGTGTATTCATCCACACCTATGTCGACATACCTGAAGATTTTGAAATTGTCTGTGCATATTATGTCCTCCTCTCGTGGGTATATGATCGTTTCCACGAGGTTCCATATTTGCGAGTCATCGGTGACTATGGCACAGGAAAAAGCAGGTTGATCAAAACAGTTGGGAATCTTTGCTACCGACCCATCAAGACCACAGGTGCAACCAATCCTGCGGGAATCTTTCGCATACTCAATGACATACAAGGCACACTACTCCTCGATGAAGCAGATTTCAAATACAGTGATACCACAGAAACCATCATCAAAATCTTGAACTCTGGATACGAAAAAGGATCGCCAATTATTCGAATGGAAGCAAACAAAAACGGAGCACTGCAAATCAAGTCGTTCAAGGTATACGGTCCAAAGATCATCGGTACCCGAGAACCATTCACTGACAAGGCACTCGAGAGTAGATGCCTCACCGAGCATATGGGTAGATCAAGCATCAGAGAAGACATACCTCGCAACCTCGATGATGCCTTTTACAATCAAGCAACTGATATCAGGAATATGCTCCTCTCATACCGCTTTGAATGCCTCCAGACGCCCACAAATGGCTCAGGAGAACTCATTTCAGGTATTCACCCACGATTGCAACAGATTGCACTACCAATGCTCCAGATGATGAAAAATGAGGAGCATAGAGAGATTTTCAAATCTTTTATGCGAAAGCAAAATGATGAACTCATCGCTGATCGATCCGATAATTGGGAGACCGAGATCGTGAAGATATTGCTCGCACTCAAATCACAGAATGTGGACCAAGTATCCATCAAAGATATTTCAAACCTCATCAACAAGCACCGTGATGCTGATGAGCCAATATGGAATCCAAAGAAAGTTGGCTGGCTGATCAAGAAGAAACTCTCACTCACACGTACTCGCATCACTCGTGGGTATGTAGTTTCCATCACCGAAAATGCACATAAGGTCGATATGTACAAAGAGCGATTCGGCATAACCGAGCAAGATATACAAGTGTATCTGAACAACTAATGAACATATGAACATAATGAACAAAAACAACAATACCAACGCACTCAAGCACGGCATACTTTCAAAACATCTGATACTGACTTCTGAAAATGCCACTGATTTGGAAATAATGAGAAATGATTTTTGTAATGACTTGAAACCCATTGGCACAATGGAGGAAATACTTGTTGATCAAATCGTATCAGGATACTGGAGATTGAAGCGATTGTATCGAGTCGAGACACAATCAATGGACTGGTATGCCAATGATAATGGTGGATTCACCATCATTTCAGAAAGCGAAGAGCAACAGGAACGCAAAAGTATTCGGGATATGGTCAACAACGAAACAGTTGAAGTGATACTCCGTTATCAGGCAACCATTGAGCGGTCAGTTTACAAGGCATACCACGAACTCGAACGACTTCAGGCAAAGAGAAATAACCAACAAGTACCTCTACCACTTATGGTCGATATTGATAGTTCGTTTGGTAAAAATAGCGGTTTCTGATGGAGAAACCCTATTGATTTCGACACTATGACAAAAACTATTTTGGGCCGACTGAGAAAACTTGATATGCGACCACTGCTCAAATCTGGTAATACCGCATTCACCGTATCGTGGAATGAAGACAAGATTTCTGTCTATGTTGATCACTATCAGAAACTTATTGAACTCTCATATACCATAGGCGGTGAACCAATTTCAGAGGCATTCAATATCACTACAACCAGTTGCAATTTTGGCAAAGAACGATACTGGATTCTCTGCCACTGTGGATCACGAGTGTGCACGCTCTATTTACATAACAAGCATTTCAGATGCAGGAACTGCCACAACCTGACCTACAAAACAAAACGAGAGCCACTACGAGGCAAAAAGTACGCATCACTGCGATATCTCGACAAGGTATTCCAGATTGAAGACCTCGAAGCACAATTAAAGCGAAAGACGTGGAATAAGATTCCAACAAAAAAGCAAAAGCGGATCGACAAAATCGCACGCAAGCAGATCAATAACCTCAATGATTTCAACTATCTCGAAAGTCGAGGCAAGCGACCATAACCATTATGAACGACATCAAAACACACATCACCGAGAATACTCAAACGATGGAAATCACTTCAGGTGGTGTGGATTTTGCTGTGGTCCAAAAAGAAAAGCATTTCTCTGACGAGACAATTCATTCACTTGGTGAACTCGGTCGAGTTCTCGGTCGTATTCGCAAGCGACTGATCAGTGAGGGCTATACCATCAAAGATGGAAAATGCTTCAAAGAAGTTACAAAAAATGATATTATAACTATACCAGATGTATATGAAAAATGTTCCTAATGTAAAAACTGAAGCAGAACTCATCACATTGATTGAATCAGGTTTTTTCAAGGACTACTATTTCATCTACAACAGAAAATCTACTGACGATACCGATAGCCAAAAGAACTCTATCAAGTATCAAAAGGCATACAATCTACGTTTTGCGTTTGATCAGCAAATACCCATCGCACCCATCACGCTTGCAGGTTTTTGTACTGATGGAGTTGTTTCTGAACGCCACTCGGCATTTGCAGAAAATGAACTACTCGAGATCGTTGATGGTAAGGTATCATTTCGAGTTGAGCGACCAAAGTTCCAAAGGATGGCTGAATGGCTACTGAAAAAGTATTTCAAAGGAGTGATTATTCTCTGTTGGGATCGTGCCAGTAGAAACAAGGGTGACAACCTCATATTGGACCGACTCTCAAAATCAGGATGTGAACTCCACTTTGCATTGACCAAATACGACAAAGGAAGTTCAGGCGAACTGCACAAGGATGTCGATGGAATGATGTCGACTCATATATCTCGAGTCACCAGTGAGAAAGTAACACTCACTCAAAAGAATAATCGTGATATGGGTATTTGCACCTACAAAGCACCTGTTGGATATTTGAATCAAGGCACAATGGCAAGCAAACCAACTGATCCTCTTCGTGGTCCAATCGTCACCCAACTATTTCAAATGTACGCTACTGGTGAATGGTCACTCCACGCACTGGCAAAGTGGGCAAATGATCAAGGATTCACAATGCCACCGTCACGTCGTCGTAGAACCCAAGAAGAAATACTCGCCGAAGAGGAAGACGATATTCGTCTTGAGATAGAGGCAGTTGCACGACCTGTCGAATACAAACAAATATCACGCATACTCAAAAACAGGTCATACCTTGGTGAAATGAAAGGTAATGACGGTCAATGGGTAAGGACGACGAGTTATGAAGCACTCGTTGATGAACCAACTTTTGATATTGTTCAAAAGATGCTCGACAAGAAAAAAGTGAGTCAACACTACGTGGAGGTGCTTGATACTGCATATCGTGGAATGGTTCGCTGTTTGGAATGTAACCGTGTCTACACGCCATATATCAAGAAAGGTAAACATTTATTTCTCGGTGCAAAATGTGTGGCAGGATGTAAAAATGCAGACAAGAATATCGCCTCTGCTATTTTCGAAGATGTTGTCGGCAATCTACTCCAGAAACTCACATTCACCGATGACGAACTCGAAGAAATTGACTCAAGTTTGCATACTGATATTGCGATACTCGAAATGAAGAAGTCCAAAGAGATGGACCAAATAGAACGCAGGAAGAAAAAACTTCGTGAGGATTTGGCATATCTGCGAACCAACAAACTATCACTGATGAAATCAGGAGTGTATTCACCCGAAGAGTATTTATTTGAGGAAGAGAAAGTGAATACCGAACTCAACCGCTTGGTACTCCAAGAAGTTGCATCCGACAAAAAAGTTTCTGATGCAGTCAAAGACATCATAAAACTTTCCGAACTACTCAAAGATACTTATCTGTATTACTCAAACGCTAAACCACACGAAAAACAAGATATCATCCGTATCATCTTTTCCGAACTCAAGTATTCTTCAAAAGGGTTGGAATATAAGTGTAAAAATGGATTTTTGCCTCTTCAGAGCCGTTTTGAGACTATATGTGACCCCACGGAGAATCGAACTCCGATTAACGGCTTGAGAAGCCGGCGTCCTAACCGTTAGACGATGGGGCCAGTAGGAAATATATACCATGTGTAAAATAAAAATACAAAAAATCCCTCTTCTGATGAAGAGGGATTTTGAAAATCATTTCTTTAGCAATCTGCTGTTATACAGCAGTGGGTGTGTGATGCAGTGTTGAGCGTTGAGTGCCTTCTGTCTGTTGCGCCTGATGATTGTCACGCGAACCGGTACCGAATATTCTTTGCTCTGATTCAGTCGGTAAAAGAATTTCTTTTACCCTGGCTTTTCCTGACCGGAAAGGGAATACGGAACCTACAGTGAGGTCTTTAGGTAGATGGTCCATAATACAGTAGGAGTACTTTGCAGTACCTTCTTCTTCCTCTTTAAGTTGCTTTGCAGTCAAAACGTCCATAAGGTAGGGGATTTTTACTCCTGCGTGATAGCACAAATAATCATTTTTTTCGTAGGTTACGATAAACGCATTGCCCAGCCTTATCACATCGGCCTGTTCCTTTGGTTTAATAGTCATCAGAGAGGTAACGCTTCGCAATTGATTCAGCCAGCGCTTCATGATGTCCTTTTTAACAGGGTCCTGTTCGCTGTTGGTTGCTGTTTCCAATCCCGATACTGACATTGCAGCCCAGGTTTTCAGGTTCGCCGGAATGAACCTTGCTGTAGATGAGGTTTCTTTCATATTTTTAATATTTAAGAGATTTGCAGGCATTATTACTGCTGCCTCTGATTTTGTCAAACACTAGTCTCGGTCTGGTTTGTCGATGAGTTCCGTTTCAATGCTCATGCCGCTCCCTGTGATGCGCATGACGTCTTTGTCTATTTTCTTGAGCTCTTTGTTTGAGGTGTTGTAGTGGTTCACTACAGTGCCTAGCGCATTGCCCAGTTTGCCGTGGTATTCCTCGTAGGTTTTGATATGACGTCCCAGTTCATCAACGCGCTTGATGATATCCTGCGCTTTTTCTTCAATCTGCAATGCCTTTAGTCCTTGCAATACAGTTTGCAGGTATGCCAAAAATGACGTAGGGGAAACGATGATGACTTTGTATTTTGCCGCGGCTCGTTGGATAAGATTTTCAGTTTCTTCCTTGAGCGCTCCAACCTTGTTTATGAGAAGATCGTAATAGATCGCTTCGTGGGGAATGAACATGAATGCAAATTCCATGGTGCCTTTTTCCGGCTGTATATATTTTGCAGTTTCAGCAATGCGGTTTTTTAGGTCGTTTACGAATATCTTTTCTAGACGTTCACGCTCCGCTTCGTTACGCTCCTCAACCAGGCGGTTGTAGTTTTCCAAGCTGAATTTCGAATCGATGGGAATGATTTTTTCTTTGACAAATACTACAGCATCGGGAATCAGAGTGTTGCCGTTTTCATCGGTGCCGAGAGTATATTGCATTTCGTACGATCCAGGCGGCAGTGTATTTTTCAAAAGCGTTTCCAGATAGTATTCGCCCAATACGCCTCGCTGTTTCGGATTTTTCAGCATATCCTGAAGAGACTTAAGTTGATCGGCAAAAGAAATGACTTGTTTGTTGGTCTCATCTAGACGAGTCAATCGCTCGGTAATATCGCGGATGATCGTTTGTGATGATTGTGATTGGAATTTCAGCGATTCATTCACTTTGTCCTGGGATAGGCTGATCTTGTGATCGACAGTGCGCGATAGTTCATTGATTTGTTCAAGAATAAGCTTTAGACCAATCTCATTCTGATCTGTTCCCGTAGCTTGTTTTTTATTTCGAAAATGAACGAATAATAAAACAATAGAAAGGGTTGCCGATAAGGTAATTATTATGATGACGATAGGTGACATAGAACCAGTGTACGGTATCGGTTCGGAGCGGTCAAAATACAGCTATTGACAAATATAAATAAAGTAGTATTATTTCCATAAATTTAAATTTGCAATCATATGAAAAGAGTTGAGACTGACCACGGCAACTATTTGATTTGCCTGTATGGTATTTATTTCTTTGTTAATAAGGATGGAGATTTCCTTAATAGCGCAACCAAAAGAGAGTGGGGATATTCCGATACGTGGACACATAAACAAGAAAAAATCCCGTCGGAATTCCATGCACGTTTTGAAGGATACGTTACAAAAATCCGCTATGCGTTATCAAAAAATCTCAAAATCAAACCTTATGTTCTAAGAGGTGAGGAAATAATTTCTCCTAAAAAAGCCTCTAACAAAAGGAACAGCGACCTGGGTGATCAGTTATTAAACGCTCTTCAGAAGAAAAAAGAATTTGCCTAATGTAAAAAATTAATTAACCAAAAGCCCCGCCAACCAGCGGGGTTCTTTTTTATTTTTTCAAATAATAGCGGAGGGTGTACAGAAAATCTTCATCGTTGTCACCGGCTTTTTCTTTTTCGTTCAAGAGCCATTGCAGGTACCCCGGATCTTCGGCAGCAACTTCGGCAAAGGTTTTGTTTTTGTGCTTGCCGAACATGAAATATTTGATCAGCATCGGGGTTTCGGTCCATTCGATCATTTTATCGATAGCGCTGTCCTGCGAGAGATTGTGATCATTCATCATCTTTTCCAGCATGGTGTAGAACAATCGTTCAAGCACCATCACGTCGCCGCGAGCATCGTGTGCAGTGGCTTCAACGGTGATTCCTAGTGCATAGCGCAAATACTGCAATGAATATGATTCCATCGCTCCTTCGTAGACGTATTTTGCGACTTTGAGGGTATCTATTGATGCATTTGCCGCAATGCCTTCCTTTGCCATCATGCCGATATCGTATTTTGCGTTGTGTGCGACAAAAATATGACCCTTCGTTTCAAAACGGTCTTTTAATTCGGCGTGCAGGGGAGAATCGACGAATACGGGTTTGTCGGCTACCATTTCTTCGGTAATGTGATGCACCGCCATTGCTCCGATTTTAATCGGAACGGGAGGTTTAAAATAATAGGCCTGGACATCGCTGCCGGCATCTGTTGCGCGATAAGCGATCTGGCACAACCGGTCTTCGGCATCGACACCGGTTGCTTCGACATCAAAAAAAACAAGAGTTCGGGTTGGTTCCATGTCGCATAGTGTACCATATCTGCTATACTGGAGACTGTTAATCCAAAAACCATATGTCACTACAGACCGATATTAAATCACAAATAAAAGAAGCCATGATGGCAAAAGACGCCGTACGTTTGGACGTATTGCGTGGTATTTCAGCTGCGTTTACTAGCGACCTTGTTGCAAAGGGGCGCAAGCCTCAGGAAGAGCTAACCGACGAAGAAGCGTTGGCGGTTATTACTCGTTTGGCAAAGCAGCGCAAGGATTCTATTGAACAGTTCAAGGCTGGCAATCGCGAAGATTTGGTGGCAGAAGAAACAGCACAGCTTGCCGTCATTGAAAAATTCTTGCCGGAACTGATGAGCGAAGAAGACATCATGAAGGTGGCAGTAGCGAAAAAAGAAGCAACAGGAATTACTGATCCTGCAAAGAAGGGAATGTTGATGGCTGAAGTAATGAAGGAATTGAAGGGAAAAGCCGATGGTATGTTGGTAAAAGCAGTCGTAGATAAATTATTCGCATAATATTTTTTTCTGTATGAACATACTTTTAAATTGGGTGGTGCTGACGTTGACTATTTTCGGTCTTGCATATTTTGTTCCAGGTATTGCCGTGGATAGCGTGATCACGGGTGTCATTGTCGGATCATGTTTAGCTTTCATTAACTTGGTTATCAAACCAGTTATCAAGTTAGTGACGCTTCCTATTAACTTGCTGACATTGGGGCTGTTCGGATTGGTCATCAACGCATTGTTGTTCTGGGGACTATCAGTAGTAATTCCAGGATTTACTGTTTCGACCTTCCAGGCCATTCTTATTGGTTCTGCAATCGTAGCGCTTATCAGCTGGCTCTTTGGTTTGCGCGACTAGCGTATGTTTCGCCGTCCTATAACGGTAGTAGTGCATGACGGCAGTTTTCATCCTGACGATGTAATGGCGTGCGCCATTTTGCAGGAATATTTTGCGCGTGATGGTAAAAAAATAAAAATCATCCGCTCGCGCGATCCAAAAATACAGGAGCGAGCGGACATCGTTGCGGATACTGGGAATGTATACGATTCGATTACGAACCGCTTTGACCATCACCAGCCCGAAGGGGCAGGAGTTCGCGATAACGGCATTCCGTATGCGTCTGCTGGATTGGTTTGGAAACATTACGGCATGGGATTATCTGATGGCAATCAGGAGATGTTCAATATGATCGACTACTCTGTAATCCAGTCATTGGATGCCGCCGACAATGGTGTTTCGACTTTTGAATCAAAAGACGCGCGATATCCGTTTCCGTTTTTGTACGGTGACGCTTTGACATCGTTTCGTCCTGCGTACGGCGAAAATCTCGAACGAGATGATCAGTTTCTATTGGCAGTCGCATATGCTCGCGAAATATTGGTGCGCGAATTGGCTCATGCGCGCGGTGCAGCCCAGGCAAACAAAAAAATATTTTCATATTACGAAAACTCCACTGATAAGGAGCTGCTGATCATTGATGAACCATTTTCACGCGAAGACGTTAATCGTGCATTCCGTGTCTATGGTATGACTGAAACGATGCTGGTAGTATTTCCGACAGGCGACGAGCTGACCGGACAGATTGATGGATGGAAACTGCTGACCGTTCAAAAAACAGGTGAAAGCTTTGAACCGCGTCTGGCACTCCCTGCGTCATGGGCAGGATTGCGCGATGAGGAATTGCAGAGAACGACAGGAGTGGCTGATGCGACCTTTGTGCATCGCGCCCGATTTATGGCCGTCACTCGCACTCGCGAGGGCGCATTAAAACTTGCTGAAATCGCTTTAGACAGGTAGTCTGACCTATATATGGCATTTATCGACGAAATGAACATCCAGCTGGAAGCCGGTCGCGGAGGCGATGGGGTAGTTCGTTGGCGTCAGGAAAAATTCAAGCCGCTTTCAGGTCCAGGAGGAGGCGATGGTGGCAATGGCGGTAACGTATACGCGCGTGCGGTGCGTGATTTATCATATCTCGAATACTATCGGCACAAAAAAATTTTCAAAGCGGAAGATGGAAAACCCGGACAAAAATCTGGACGACATGGCGCGAACGGAGAGCATTTGTATATCAACGTTCCTCGCGGATCAATCATCAAAAATCTCCATACCGAAGAGGTGTTTGAGCTTGCAGAGCAGGGTGATGAAGTGCTGCTGTTAAAAGGTGGTCGCGGAGGGTTTGGCAACGAACACTTCAAAGCCTCGACCAATACGACTCCGTATGAATCGACTCCAGGAAAAGATGGGGAAGATGCAGAATTTTTTATTGAATTGCAATTGTTTGCAGACGCTGGGCTGGTCGGTTTGCCTAATGCCGGCAAGTCTTCATTGCTGAACGCAATTACTAACGCTCAGGCAAAAGTAGGTAATTACCAGTTTACGACGCTCGAGCCGAATCTGGGACAATTTTATGGATATGTTTTGGCTGATATTCCGGGATTGATCGAGGGCGCATCAGAAGGTCGCGGACTGGGTCACAAATTTTTGCGTCATATCAAGCGAACGAAATTGCTGGTGCATCTGGTGTCGTGTGAAAACGGTGACAATATGATGGATATCTATAATGAAATTCGGAACGAACTTGAAAAGTACGATGCTGGTTTGGCAAACAAAAATGAGATCATCGTCCTTTCAAAGATTGATATGATTGAACCTGCCGAATTGGAAAAGCAGATTGCTGCGTTCAAAAAACTGGGCAAACCTGTTTACCTGCTGTCACTATATGATGACGCTACCATTGATGCGTTCAAACAGGAACTCAGCAAGCATTTGGAATCATAATCGTTTTCGACAAAATCTGTATAAATTGCTATAGTTGAGCCATGTCAAAAACCTACTATCCGACGATCGGGCTTGAAATTCATGCTGAATTGGCAACGGCTTCAAAGATGTTTTGCCCGTGCAAGAATGATCCCGATGAGACGACTCCCAATAAAAACGTATGTCCTATTTGTATGGGGCATCCTGGAACACTGCCGGTACCCAACAAACAAGCTGTAGAAAACGTCATCAAAATGGGACTCGCAGTCGGAGCTGACATTGCGGATTTTTCGGAATTCGACCGCAAGAACTATTTCTATCCTGACATTCCAAAAGGCTATCAGATTTCACAGTATAAATATCCTATCGTCTCCGGCGGCGAGCTTGCGGGAATCAAAATTACGCGCGTGCATTTGGAAGAAGATACAGCTACTTCAAAGCATCGCGACGGAATGATTGATCCTGATCATGACGGCATTCCAAACAATGCTGCGGGATTTTCTATGGTTGACTACAACCGCTCAAGCGTTCCCTTGATGGAATTGGTTACCGAACCCGTAATCCATAGCGCCGAAGACGCGATGCGTTTTGGAAAGGAACTCCAGTTGCTGTTGCGATACCTGGGTATTTCCCATGCGAACATGGAAAAGGGCGAGATGCGCGTTGAAGCAAACATTTCTATATCAGACGATCCGAACGTATTCGGTACGAAAGTTGAAGTAAAGAATCTGAACAGTTTTTCTGTTGTAGGAAAAGCGATCGAATACGAAATTGCGCGCATGACTGAATTGAACGAAGCAGGAAGAAAAGATGAAATAGTCCAAGAAACTCGCGGATGGGATGATGCAAACCAGCAGACTTATAGCCAGCGCAAGAAAGAAAATGCGCACGATTACCGCTATTTCCCGGAACCTGATATTCCAAAAATGAAACTGCACGAGGCTTTTGATTTGCAGAAAATGAAATCAGAACTTCCTGAACTCCCATGGGAAAAGCGCGCGCGATACAAGGAGCAGTACGGACTGAAGGACGAAGATATCGAATCGTATGTCGTTGATGATGTGTTGGGATCGTTTTTTGAAAACGTAGTGATCTTGCTTGAAAAAGACGCAAAGAAAACGACATTGGCATCAAACTACATCACGTCAGACCTGATGGGTATCCAAAAGAATTGGGACAAGGATTTTGATTTTGCTTATCCAAGTTTTGAATCATTTGCAAAATTGATATCTATGGCATCAGACGGAACGGTGGGTTCTCGAGGAGCAAAAGATATTTTGGCTATTATGGTAGAGCAGGGTGGAAATCCAGAAGACATCGCACAGCGTGAAGGGTTGTTGCAACAAAGCGATGCGGGATCATTGGAACCGATTGCACGTGAAATTATTACAGCAAATCCAAATATTGTTACCGATTACAAATCCGGAAAGGAAGCATTGTTGCAATTCTTTGTTGGGCAGGGAATGAAAGCGACAAAAGGCGCAGGAAACCCGACGGTGTTGGCAGAAGTATTCAAAAAATTGCTTGCCGAATAAAAAAAGCCCACGTTATTGTGGGCTTTTCGGTAGAAAGTTTTTGGTTGATGTTAGGATAGAATTTTTTGTTCGTTCCATAATTCATACTGCACATCGTAGTAGGCTTTCTGATTGGTGTAGTGAGCCTGTGCATTTTTGAGATGCTCGTTGTAATAATTCTTTTCTTCTGTGGTTAATTCGGTTCCATCTTGTTTTTTCTTTTGGATCCTCCACATCTCTTTAAGAATTTTATGCCCATTTTCACTTAATTCAACTTTAATTGCTGCCATTATATTCTTTTTAATTTGTTGTAAGTATTATGCTTAATTATATTTAATTTGTCAACTCTGCCAAACTCTTTAAATTACTGTATTCTAAAGCCTATGAAAGAGGAGATGCCAAAAGGTGCGTTGCATCCAATCACATTAGTAACGAATGACATCATTCGCATTTTTACCGATCTTGGGTTCGAGGCGGCAACCGGCCCCGAAATGGAGGACGAATGGTACAACTTTGATGCATTGAATGTTGCAAAGGATCACCCTGCACGCGATATGCAGGACACGTTTTTTATCAAGAACAATCCCAATAAAGTTTTGCGCACGCATATGACGGGCGTTACCGCGCGCTATCTGGAGCGCGCCGCAAAGGAAAAGACATTCCCATGCGCCTATGTATCTGTAGGCAA
>CAYRNU010000007.1:0-17021 GCA_964425795.1 uncultured Candidatus Saccharibacteria bacterium
GAAGTCAATTGAGTCTCCTTTTTTAAGATACACGACCGCCTTCTTTGAGCCTGGCCGCATACCGATTCGACCGCGAACGAATACCTGCTGAGGTTTCATTACCGATACCGCAACCTTGGTAGGGATAACTCCGTACAATGATGCGATAGCTTTTTTGATTTCAATCTTCGTTGCACGAGGGGTCACATCAAATGTGTATGCGCGTCCTTCGGTCATGCGCGCGGCCTTTTCCGTAAAACGGGGACCGACGATGATCTTAGACACGTCTACTGATGCCTTCGCAGATTTAACTGCGGCAGTTTTCTTAGTAGCCATACATTATTTGTTGAGTTTCTGTGCAAGAAGTTCGACACTCTCCTGTGGTGCAGCGATCACCAAGTATCGGTACGTAAGCACGTCTACTGGGTTCAAGTTGCGCAATTCATCAAGATGAACGTGGTAAATGTTACCAAAGCTCTTCTTTGCAACCGCGTCGTTCTTTGGCAATGCAAAGTAAACGTTGTTGCTCTTTTTGGTGTTCAGGGTTTTGAATCCTTCTACCTTTGCCAAGTTGTTCAAGATTCCCTGAGCATCCTTGGTCTTGATTGCTGATAGGTCTACAGCATCGACAAACAGAATCTGACCGTCGCGCAATTTCTGCGATAGCGCAGTAAAGAGCGCTTTGACTTTCATTTTCTTATTGATCTTCTGGCTGTAATCCTTTTCATTGCGAGGACCGAAGGTCACCCCTCCCTTCACCCAAATAGGTGAACGTGATGAACCTGCGCGCGCGCGTCCCAATCCCTTCTGCTTCCATGGCTTTTTACCACCTCCGGAAACTTCAGAACGGTCTTTGGTGTGAGCAGTGCTGGTGCGGGCGTTTGCCTGCATGGCCATTACCACCTGGTGCACCAAATCCTGGTTTGCGGGTAGACCGAAAATATTTTCAGGAAGAGCGATTTTTCCAGCTTCCTTTCCGCTTGCTGCGGAGTAGATTGTTGTTTCCATACGCTTATCCGATAATTTCGATCAATGTTCCGCGACGACCTGGAACAGCTCCTTTAACAACCAACAGGTTTTCTTTTGGATCAATTGCCAGAACCTTGAGCCCCTTGACCGTAATTCGGTCTGAACCCATGCGTCCTGCCATGCGCATTCCTTTCATAACGCGCTGCAGACCTCCCGGACCGATAGAACCCGGCTCGCGTTCAGAGTGCTTCTGACCGTGAGAACGAGGTCCTCCGTGGAATCCGTGACGCTTCACGACACCTTGGAAACCTTTACCCTTTGAGATACCCGAAACGACAATAGTGTCGTTTGGAGCAAATGCGTCAACGCCAGTAGTCTGTCCGGTAGCAAATGCTGCGGCATCCTTTGCTGACATACGCAATTCCTTTACAAATCGGAAATTTCCCAATTCCTTAAAGTGTCCCTTCTGGGCTTTGTTGATTACGCGCTGGTTGCGATCGCCTGATCCGAACTGGACCGCGTCGTAACCGTCACGTTCTTTATTTTTGATTTGGACTACGACGGATGGCACTGCCTTGATGACGGTGGCTGCGTGTGCGCGGCCATCTTCACCGAAGAACTGTGTCATTTCCGTTTTCGTACCGAGAATGAATTTCATGATTCTTAGTGGTTCCGGCTCAAGCCCGAGCTGGAACATAAGTTACTGAACTTAGATCATCTTGACGTCGATTTCGACGCCTGATGGCAAGTTCATGTTGGTAAGAGCCTCGATCACCTTTGGGCTTGGATTAATAATATCGATGAGGCGCTTGTGTACACGTACTTCAAACTGTTCGCGTGCGTCCTTGTAGACGAATGTTGAACGGTTGACTGTGTACTTTTTGATTTCGTTAGGTAGCGGTACGGGACCACGAACCACTGCGTCATAACGGAAGGCCGTATCCATGATCTGCTTTACAGAAGTATCTAGGATCTTGCTTTCGTATGCGCGCACGCGGATGCGCAGCTTTACCTCTCCCTCTTTCTTTTCTTTAGTAGCCATAGTGCGTTACCGGTAAGGGGTATTAACCTAAACGGTTAATAAATCCTTACTTAATAATCTTGGTAACAACTCCGGCTCCTACAGTCTTACCACCTTCGCGGATAGCAAAACGAGTGTTGTCTTCCAAAGCAATAGGAGCTAACAGTTTTACCTTCAATGACACAGTGTCACCAGGCATAACCATTTCTGCACCTTCTGGAAGCTCAACTTCACCAGTAACGTCAGTTGTACGGATGTAGAACTGAGGCTTGTATCCCTTAAAGAATGGAGTGTGGCGACCACCTTCTTCTTTCTTCAAGATGTACACTTCTGATTCGAATTCAGTGTGCGGAGTTACTGATCCAGACTTCGCTAGAACCTGACCACGAGTGATGTCTTCTTTCTTGATACCACGTAGCAATAGTCCTGCGTTGTCTCCAGCTTGTCCCTGCTGTAGAGACTTGTTAAACATTTCAACACCGGTAACAGTAGTCTTTACTGTATCCTTCAAACCGACGATTTCGATTTCTTCACCTACCTTGATGATACCGCGTTCAATCTTACCGGTAACTACTGTTCCACGGCCTTCGATTGAGAATACGTCTTCAATAGGCATCAAGAATGGCTTGTCCAAATCGCGAACTGGTTCAGGAATGTAAGTATCAAGAGCGTTTACCAACTCAAGAACCTTCTGTGCCCATGGATCGCTGTTGTCAGCTGATTCAAGAGCTTTCAATCCTGATCCGCGGATTACCGGACAATCACGGTCAAATCCCTGCTTTTCAAGAATTTCGCGAACTTCTTCTTCCACAAGATCAAGCATGTCGGCGTCATCCACCATGTCACACTTGTTTAGGAATACGATAATTCGAGGCACACCTACCTGCTTTGCAAGAAGGATGTGTTCACGAGTCTGAGGCATCGCACCGTCAGTCGCTGCAACCACGATGATCGCACCGTCCATCTGAGCGGCACCGGTAATCATGTTCTTGATGTAGTCGGCGTGACCTGGGGCATCAATGTGAGCATAGTGACGAGTTGGTGTTTCGTACTCGTTGTGTGAAAGAGCAATGGTAATTCCACGTGCTTTTTCTTCAGGAGCCTTGTCGATACCATCGATACCTACAAGCTTTGCTGAATAACCATTTCCCTGACGTGCAAGCGTATTCAAGATAGCTGCGGTCAAGGTTGTTTTACCATGGTCGACGTGACCAATGGTTCCCACGTTTACGTGAGGCTTACTTCGATCGAATTCTGCTGCCATATATATGTATAGGAGGCATACATGCGCTCACGATAATGTTGCATGAGTGCAGCGGTATGGAACTCCCGGTGTTTATTAACAACTAGTTAGTAATAAATCAATAAAAAATCCGCCTAAGCGAATACCGACAAGTGTACTGAAAATTCCCAGAAAGTCAAGAAATTACAGCTGTTTTTACGCATCTACGATATATTTGTTTCGTACTAATATAAAATTCAAAAGGACATGGCTATTTTCTGTCCTTAATAATCTCCGATTCGCCATTATTTACAAGGTTTTCATGTGTATATTCGATCAAAAAAAAACAAATGTCCTATATAAAAACCCTTCCAATTTGGAAGGGTTTTTATATATGCATATCTATAAGCCGAGTTCTGTATCTGCCGAAGCAGACGATAATCATCTATCTGGGATGCATGTTGCCATGCACCTCAAGCGACTCTTCTCTTCATACGTATAGGAAGAGACACGGTCTTGCACAGAAGTAAGGATTTAGCCGTTTCACCCGCTGCGTTTCCGTAGCGATTTATCCCGAAGGATACCGTAGCCTTTCAGCATTCGGCGTCTCTGCTCGCACCTCTTGGATTACTCCAGACGGGAATTACCCGCTACCCTGCTGCTGCTTGCGCAGCCTGTGCTCGGACTTTCCTCACTGGCAAGCCAGCGCGATTACCCGATATGCACGGTAAAGATTATACAATATATAGACAAATTAGCAAGACAATGGTACTGTTGTTCGGAAATTATTAAACAATTTAATCATGAAAAAAATCCTTGCCCTGGGATCCATACTAGGATTCCTTGCCTTAACCGGCACAGCACAAATGGTAGACACGACGTACACCATTCCCCCACCCATGATCGCAGTTGACGATACGCTAACCTACACGATCTATCATAACGATAGCGTAATCGGGTTTCGTTTTTGGCACCCGGATTATGAAAATGCTTTCTGGAGCGAACAGGCCCTAGTTGAAAGAATCATCGACATGTACAACCTCAACAGCACCAGTGGAGATTCGGCATTCATTCTGAGCATCGCTGATATGTTTAAACGACAGCGGCTGCACGGAAACCGAATCTTCAAAGATGAAACGGTCCAGCAAACCACACTTGATCCGCATTATGCTTTGAGCACAGTAGATCATTACTCTCTGCAGGGAAAACACTTTGCCAACAAATTGGCAAATACCTACCGACTGCTCTGTGCAGAATTAGGTGTACCTGAAACCCAAATACGAATAGTTAAAATGAATACCTATTATGGGATTGAGTACCTTGCAACAAACGGACATTGGACATTCCTTGATCCCGATGCGGGAACCAATGTTCTGCAGCCAAGAAAAAACGGAACGCTGGTATCGTTTCATGCAGATGTAATAGGAACACTGTTTAATGTTATCGGTATAGTTGCCCTGGATTACACAGGAACCACATGGAACAATGCGTTCTATCAGCCATGGGAGTGCCGTGAGCAATACTATTCAATGCTCCATTGGCAATATGGAATGGACAGTACTGTTACCTATCTGTCGCCAGATTACGGAACCGATAATCGTGACATGCTGTACAAGCTGCCAGCAGGAGCCACCATGCAATTTCAAATGATCAACGACAAGATTCTCTTTTCTACAGATTATTGGACTACAGACTCATTGCTGTATAGCCAATGGAATAGCAGCTTTCCTGACACAACAACCATTTGCAATGCTGTTGGACATTTGGGAATGTATAACGGATATGATTCCGCATATGTTGTTCAACATTGGTTCGCGGATCCCAACAGCATAATTTTAGGAAGCGGTCCGCATCACATATTGGGACCAAAAGACAGCGAGCTGTTCATGAGCGTAACCCTGGAACCAGGAACGTATACGATTGATTCGCTTCAGGTGCCAAATCTGCTTCGCTCTATCGAGCCAAAACACACTGGAATTGCATTTTCTGTTAACGGTGTTACTTATACCGACAGTGCTTTCTTTTACAGTTATCTGTCTACAGAGATTGTTCCGTACGGAACTCCGCCGCCAATTAGTGCGTCTGATATTCAGTATGGAATTACTAGCGTAACTGTCCCTGATTCGCTTGAAAGCTTAACGCTTACGTTCTACTACAATCCTGAACTATTTAAATTCTGGGAGGAAAATTGGAAGATCATTCGTTATTTGGATCCAACACTATCTATTAATGAAAGCGTTGCGGAATCACGGGTATCAGTGTACCCAAATCCAACAACAGGTATTGTGAATATTTCACAAACCGGAGATGACATTACCCTAACATCTATAGCGGGGTCAGTAATTGGACACTATACTTCGACTTCACAGATTGATATGTCGCAATTATCGCCAGGCATCTATTGCATGACGATAAGGCAAGGAAAGGAAATATTCGTGAAAAAGATCATCAAACAATAGAATACAAAATGATTTTAAAAAAGGGCTTCATAGATGAAGCCCTTTTACTTTTATTTATTTTTCTTTTTATCCTTAGCATCCACTCGCTCAAGAAATTCTGTTACTTTTTTCTTTTTTTCTCCAAAAGTATCTTTTGCATGTTCGGTTCGTAATTTTTTAACTACGCGAACTTTTTTATTTTGTTTTGCCATAATGCTGATTTTTCTTCAATCTATCAGCAATCCTTATTTTTGAAAAGCAACAGTGCTTCCGTTTTTTATTCCGTATTCACGTGCACTTCCCGCAGGAATTTCCAGTACGTAGCGCGCAGATACAGCCGGCATAAACACTTCGGGGTAGCTAGACGGATCAACGTCGGGCACAATATGAACGATCTTCCAGTTTTCATCAATCCATACGATATCTATCGGATAGCTCATTTCATGCATCCAGAATCCGTATTGATCGGATTCATCAAACACGAACAACATTCCAGTATTTGATGCCAAAGGCTGTGAGTTCGACAGCCCCTGCTGTCGCTCTGCATCAGTATCAGCAATAGTTACAGCAAATGAAACGCCGGTATCCGTAATAACAGCGGGAACGCGTTCGGTTCTCCATATTCCGCGAAGACCAAACACCATAATCATGGCCATAGCCAAAATCAGGGTCACCAGTATCGTCTTTACACTGCTTTTCATATCGTTAGTGTACGCCACGCATCCATGTGGTACAATCCTAACTATCATATGAAACAATTCATTCAAAAAATCATCCCAAAGAAAGGTAAGCCTGAAACCAAAGAGGAAAGCATTTGGGATATCGTACGATTTACCATCATTGCACTGTTGATCGTTATTCCTCTACGCATGTTTGTGGCTCAGCCATTTATCGTATCCGGGGATTCCATGTTCCCTACCTTCCATAACAGCGAATATCTCATTATCGATGAATTGTCATACCGCATTACCGATCCGCATCGCGGCGACGTCATCGTATTCCGCTATCCAAAAAATCCTTCTCGATTCTTCATCAAACGCGTAATCGGACTTCCCGGTGAAACTATCACCATCCACAACAACAAAGTTACTATCGTAAACACGGACAACCCTCAGGGATTTGTATTGGATGAACCGTACGTTGATGATCCTGTACTAGGCAACGTAACCACAGTCTTAAAAGACAACGAATACTTTGTTATGGGCGACAACCGTCCAGCAAGTTCTGATTCTCGCGCATGGGGACCCCTTCCCGAAAACTACATTATCGGCCGCGCATTCTTGCGAATACTTCCTATAAACAAAGCGTCGATCATGCCTGGACACGTAAAAGGCTTTCAGGGTATAACACAAGAATAATCCATATGTCAGAAAAAAAATCATCTTCACAGGAATTGCAATCGCCCAAAGGCATGCGTGATTTGATGGGCGATGAATACTATCGCTTCCAAGGTTTCTTTGAAAAAGCCCAGGAAATTGCTGTGTACTACGGGTTCCAACCTATCGAAACTCCTACTCTAGAAAATGAAGAAGTATTTTTGAAAGGCGTCGGCGAGGGCACGGATGTTGTCGACAAAGAAATGTATACCATCAAAACAAAAGGTGGCGACAAGCTGGTAATGAAACCAGAGAACACGGCATCGCTGATGCGCGCATATCTAGAGCACGGCATGCTGTCACAACCACAGCCAGTATATATGTATGGATACGGTCCGCGATTCCGTCATGACAAACCTCAGAAAGGACGCTATCGACAATTCTATCAATTCGATCTTGATATTATCGGCAAAACAGGTGCGGTGCTCGACGCGACTATCATCGAAGTAGCGATGCTCATTCTCAAAGAAGCAGGGGTTCCCAATCCGATGATCAAAATCAACAGCATCGGCGATAAGGATTCTCGAAAGGAATACATTAAGCATCTTACGAATTACTACAAAAAACATATCTCTGATTTGGGTGCCATCGATCGCGCGCGTTTGAAAACCAATCCCATGCGCATTCTGGATTCAAAAGATCCAAAGACCATTGAAATCAATATTGACGCGCCTCAGTCGCTCAATTATCTCAACAGCGAAAGCAAAAAACACTTCAAGGAAGTTATCGAGTATCTTGATGAATGCGGTATCAACTATGAAATTGATCACACGCTAGTACGCGGACTTGATTACTACAGCCAGACCGTATTCGAGTTCTTTACCCCAGCAAAAGAAGAAGGTGAAAAGATGATCGCCCTTGGCGGTGGCGGACGCTATGACTATCTTGCAAAAATCATCGGCAGCAAGAAAGACATTCCCGCGGTAGGATGCGCATTCGGCGTAGACCGTATTCTTGATGTTGCCACAGAATCACTTGATCCGAAGATCAAGAAAGAACCAAAAGTATTCTTTATACAACTAGGATTCGAAGCAAAACTAAAGAGTTTCCAAATTATTGAAATCCTGCGCAAACGAAAGATTCCCGTCAAGCATTCGCTGTCAAAGGACAACCTTTCAAGCCAGCTCTCTATCGCAGAGAAATTGGAAGTCCCCTACACCATTATCTTCGGACAAAAGGAAGCAATGGACGGAACCGTCATTATCCGCGACATGAAGACTCGTTCTCAGGATATCGTCAAACTTACCGACCTTGCGGAATACACAAAAAAAATGAAATAAAGAAAAAAGCCAGCGCCAAACTGGCTTTTTTCTTTACTCGCAGTTATGATGCCTGATATGAAGCCTATTATCCAAATCGACAACCCTGTATTGCGCGAAGTTTCCGTGGCTATTCCCCTATCCGAAATCAAGACAGAAAAGGTTCAGTCGTTGATCGCTGATGTAAAAGCGACTCTTGATAGCCAATCTGACGGGGTTGGAATCTCAGCAGTTCAGATTGCAGAACCTGTTCGCCTTTTTATACTATCGGAAAAGGCATATCGTGCAGACAAGAAAACGGTACGTACCCCGCATCGCGTATTTATCAATCCGATGATTACAAAAATATCAAAAGACGTGCAAATCATAGAGGAAGGATGCCTTTCAATCCGAGGCGTATACGGCGATGTTACCCGTCCGTACGCAATAACCATTCAAGCACTGGATGAAAACGGCGAGATGTTCATCGAACAGGCTAATGGATTTGTAGCGCAGGTTATCCAGCATGAAATGGACCACTTGGACGGAATCCTATTCATAGATCGCGCAGAAAACATTCACGAAAGAAATATCAATCATGTCTCCCGAGAATAAATCAGGTATTACATATGCGTTCTTTGGAACGCCCCAGATTGCAGCCACAACGCTGCAGCTATTAAGCGACTCCGGTTTTACACCCTCGGTAGTCGTTACCAATCCAGACAAACCTCAGGGTCGCAAGCATATCCTTACGCCCTCACCTGTAAAAGCATGGGCGCTTGAAAATAACATCCCTGTCATTGAAACCGAGAATGCTGACGAATTATATGATCAATTGCAGCGACAGTCATGGGACTGCTTTATCGTAGTCGCGTATGGACACATCCTACCTGAAAAAACGATCAATCTCCCAACTCGAGGAACATTGAACATACATTATTCACTCCTACCCCGCTGGCGCGGAGCAAGTCCTGTAGAAGCAGCGATCCTTGCAGGAGATGCAATTACCGGCGTAACCATACAGCAGATGGTATACAAACTAGACGCTGGAGATATTGTTGCACAATCATCAATCGAGCTTGAAGGCGACGAGACCACTATCGAATTGAAAGAAATTATGACGACAGTAGGCGCTGAATTACTGGCTGACATATTACCTGGATGGTTGAACCAAGATATCGTTCCTGTGCCACAAGACGAAACTCAGGTGACCAAATCAGGAAAATTTAAAAAAGAAGATATGGAACTACTATCAACTGATGATGATCTTGCTAAATGGCGAAAATACCGCGCCCTAATTGAACGCAAGCCGTATTTTATGAATAAAGGAAAACGAGTTGTTATTGCTGATGCGCATTTCTCAGACGGACACTTCATTATCGACGAAGTGATTCCTGAAGGAAAAACACGCATGCCATTTTCTGAATACATATAAAAACACCCTGACACGTACATCAGGGTGTTTTATTTATTTAGATATTTCAGAACAAAGCCGGTGCATTATTTTGGCAAACACCAAACCCACTAGAACAATAACAGCAACGACCACGGTGATCGGAAGTACGTTGGAGCCACCTTCCCAAAAACTATTCCAACCGTATCTGATTTGATTCATCAAAGACTGATAGCTCGCTATTTCCCTTACCAAGGTCGGATCGCTAGGCATAGTCAGCTTTACTGCATTTGCAGTACCGGTTATACAAACCAATACTTGCACTACGATTAGTTTTTTCATAACGCTCTTTTTTCTTTCAGTCTATACCTCTGAAATCTACAATGCAAAAGCCCTCGCATAGCGAGGGCTTTTTTCAAAACGACGATGTTTATTTCTGAACCGTAACATCGGTAATAATAATCGCTTCAGTAGGACGATCGTTTGCTCCGGTAGCCGCTAACCCGATCGCATCCACGACTTCCATTCCCTTTACCACCTTACCGAATACTGTATGTTTGGTATCCAAGAAGTTGTTATCGACGAGATTGATAAAGAATTGGCTGCCGTTTGTATTGGGACCAGCGTTGGCCATAGAAATGGTTCCGCGATTATTCTTGTTGGCTGCGGTGATTTCATCGTTAAATTGATATCCTGGACCTCCGGTTCCCCAGCGTGCCATCATTGCATCATCTTTTGACAACGGATCTCCACCCTGAATCATGAATCCTTCGATGATTCGGTGAAATTTTGTATTGTCATAGAAATTCTTTTCAGCAAGCGCAATAAAATTCTCTACAGTCTTTGGCGTTGCATCGGCTGACAATTCGATTTCAATATTTCCTTTATTGGTAACAAGGGTTATATGTGGATTCATAGTTTTTGTTTGAATTGATGGTGTTATTTCTTTTTCTGCAGCAGGCGTTGTCTCTGCACCGGTCGCGGCGGTTTGTGCATAGCTATCCGGTGTCGACTGGTTTTTCTGTACGCCTGATTTTCTTATAATATGTCCCGCGATTATCAATACAATGATTACTGCCACTAAGGCCACTCCTGCGATTATTGTTTTTTTCATGTGTAATTATTTATTTGTTAAATCGGTTCAACATCTTTCGCATCAAGCTGCGGCTGCGACGCACCATCGATACGCGCTTATCCTTTGCCTTGCCGAGCGTATGCGCCATTTCAGAGCGAGCCTCATCGAATGCAGCATATTGATCAGCATTTGTCTTGGAAACATACTGATCCACGCCGGGCGCGCGCACATGGATTTCTGCACGATACAAATCATCAGCATTGCGATCATTGCCATGCGACTTGCCCAGCTGAACAGCTACGGTCGTATTCCTATTTGATAAATCCAAATATTTTCCCAATGACTGCGCCTTATCGCGCACATATGTTTGCAATTCAGGGTCAATAGCGTCATGTGAAAACGATGAAAGTGTCAGGTTCATATATATCAATGATTATGAATAATCATTGATAGTATACCATTTTAAACAGCGTATAAAATTTTGACGTATTGCAATGCGCGTCCTATAATCAAAGCAAATCTCATGCTTATGGAAATAGCACATTTTTCAACTCATTATGGTCTGCACGCAAAAATTTTAAATAATAATTGGTACTGGAACCCATTAGGGATCACAGCACTCGAACACAGAGAACGGCTTCTCAATTTGGCACTGCAGACAATAGAGTGGTACGAAAACTTCTTTACCCTGAATGAAGAAGAGCCGTATGTTGCGGGCTTTAACACCAGATCTTCAACTGATGTCTGGTTTGACGCATTGAAACATACGTACGAAATTGAATACCCTAACGCTGATGGCAACTACCTCTGGTATGTAAATCTCATCAACAAAATCCGTCGCTGGATCAATAACGAAACAAAACAGCAAAACGGAAAATCTCACAAAGCACAGCAGGAGAAGCGCTGCGCATAATACAACACGATACCTTTAGACAAGCAACAAAAAACCCCGGACTTTCGTCCAGGGTTTTCTGCTTTATAAATAAATTAGATTACATCGTAGAGATAATATCCATCTGCTTCATCACCTTGTCCGCATAATTGGGAACAACTGATGGAGGGTTATATGATTCTAGGATTCCTCGTAGTGACTTACCAGCATAGTGCTTTGCAGTAGCCGGATTGTCTCCACCAAGGTTCTTGGAAATCACTTCGATAGACTCTTCATAACTCTTGAAGTTGATCTTACATGATCCCCAACCGAAGGCGCTGTAGTTCACTTTTTTACATGCGAACTTACCTCCTGTTGATTCAATCATTCCGATAGCCGCGATCAATCGATAGTCGATGCCATGCTGCTTGGCAGCGAGAACCATGGCTAGGCCGTGTCCCGTAAGCGGGAGGTTATAACGGCCATAATAACGATCAATCTGGGCTGCACGATCAAGGTCTTCCTGTGTAGGAGTGACTCCGATAATGCCTGCTTGTTCGAGTACAGTATTGGTTGCTTCGTCGGGTGCCTCCGCAAGAGTAGTCAATCCGGTTGTCATAGACAACGTAATCAACATCAGGGAAAGCGTCTTGATAAACCAACGAAAAGCGGGTGTATGTGATAGTTTGGGCATAAATGACGGTATGAGCTCCGTCTGAACTGTCCGTGACTGTGAAGATATTCGCTTTAAACAAAAAATTGCTTTGGAGCAAATAAAAATCCCTCGCGAGGAGGAACTCCTATATCTTATCAGGTTGAAGTGCTCATGTCAATACCCTGGCGCAAAATTCCCTTCTGCGAATGCTAAAAAGCATTATAAAATAAGGGGTTTTAGGAATTTTCCCTAATCGGTTGAAAAATAAGGCTAAAATTGATCATTTTCAGCCCAAAAAAACAAGGCTAAAAAGTTGACAAAAATAAATATTTATTATATAAATAAACAAATTTAAAACCAAAAACATGGAAGATACACCCCTAATGCTTACTGAACAGGAAAAAGGGCTCTTTCTTATTGAGTTCTTTATATTAAAAAATCTACAGCAAAAGGAACGGTCTATAGCCGACCGCCTTATGCTGGAAGCTAGGGAGCATTCTCCCGAAACTTACCGAAATCTTATCAAAAACAGATCATGCCATTGTGAAATTACTCAAATGATTGAGGAACAATGGCCGTTTATCCCTGATCCGCAATTAGATAAGACTCTTAAGGAAATTTTGCACGCCCTACTGCAAAATGATCTTGATATCAGGAAGCTTGAAGATCAATTGCCGTTACGACTGCTTGATGCCTACAGAAGCTACGTTATGGAAGCATTTGATATTTTGCTGCCAAAATATGCCAATCATTTGGTCGCAGCCAACAGTAACGTCCTTGTAGTAAAAAGCATCTTCAAAAAGGACGAATTAATGATGAAATATCATCCCAAAAGAAGCAGGCTCTACAAAGAAATGGTTAGAGTATTTGGAAACTGGGACAGACGCATTTCCATCATTATGATTGAAACCTCCAACTACATTGGAGTTGGGAATGAAACTCTTTCAGGATTGAATTAAAGTATATAAAAAGCCTCACCGATCATCGTGAGGCTTTTTTAATTCCATTTTTATTGGACCTTCTGAGCTGAAACGGTAGCGGTGACAGTAAAGGCATCATCTACACTAGCCACAAAAGGAATGCTTGGAATAACCAGCTTGTAGTCGGAACGCTTCAGCGTCGCAGTCGCCGTTCCGGCTAGACTATCTCCTTTCATTCCAAGCAACACAGCGAATTCTGCAGGCTTGGTAACGCCAGAGATGGTCAAATCGCCTACCAGCGTAAAGCCTTGTGCGGTCATGTTCTTTACATCAGTCGGCTTGAAAACAATAAATTCATTTTCTGCACTCTCTGATTTCAAAATCATCCGAGCAATCGCGCCGTCGCGCTGCTGGCTATCGGTCTTGAACGTGCGGGCGTTTACCTTGATTTCACCAAAGGTTACACTATCGCCATCAATAGCAATCTCTCCAGTAATATCATTGGTGGTTCCCACTGCAGTAAAAGGCTTGTCACGCAACACTTCATTGATTCGGAACTCTACCGTTGATGCGCCGCCGATACGATATACAGTTCCCTCTTGACTAGGATTCTCCACAGGAGTTTCGGTGGCAACCTGTGACGGAGCTTCTACGGGCCGACTTACGTACGCGTATACCCCGCCACCCAACGCAGCAATAACAATGATTGCAATCAGTATCTTTTTCATACAGAAATTATGCGCAGTGCAATTAGCGAACTATTGGCAAATATTTTGCGCGGTACTGGTAGATGGCTATTGCGTTCAATACCAATACCAACATTGCTGGAATCATCTGCAGCACCGGAGGCTGGATAATGAGAAGTTCAGTTAGAAAAATCGCTACCGATATCGGCGCCATAATGATCAATGCCAATGCGCGAGTGCGAGGAACCAACAGCAGAACGCCTCCTACCAATTCAATAAACTTAGTAATAAACACGAAACCGCTGATAAACCAGACCGTCATAAACATAGTTGCCAGCTGATTCATCGGAGGCATGGCTGCACCAGTAAATATCATGACAAAAAATTGAATACTGAATAACGCATAAATCAAACCTAACAAAATAACGGGAAGCTTTTTGATGAATTTCATGAATAAATAAATCTACCTAAATAGTAATACTAATAGTATATAGGAATATGGCGTATTGAAAAAAGCCTCGCTCACTATAAGTGAACGAGGCGGATCAAAATTGAATGCGCTTAAAAAATCCATACCGCTAATGAAACATGAGTACACGTAAGACGCAACCGAACGATATGGCAAAAAGAGCACATTCGTCATAACAGTATACTACCGCGGCAAAAAGTCAATTATTGGATTACCTCGTAGAAGTATACTTTTAAAGCTATCGGGTATACACTAATTATATCAGTCGAAAATAATTATTATTTCAATACATATCATTTCAATTTTCTATGAAGACAAAAACAGCTCTGATTATTTTAGGACTTATAGCGGCGATCGCAATAATCGTTATGCTGGTAATGAAGCCAAAGGCCGACAACTCACTATTGCCAGAGCCATCAATGAATACACAGCAAACCGCCCCTGAATCACAAACTACTACGGAGGGAGAACAGTCAGTGATCGTTGAACCGACGGCTCCGACAACACCAGCGTTCCCAGTAACCGGAGTTGATCCTGAAGCCAACTAATAAATTTACGAATAAAAAAAGACATCCGTTCAAGATGTCTTTTTTTATTCCACCTTATCTGCAAATACCACAAGCCGCATTTCATGGGTTTTTATCAGAGAATTCCAGGGACCATCACACGTAACGAGGTTTAAATGCGCCAATCCGTCATCAGAATTGAATACTTCTGATGCGTCCGCATGTATCGGATACCGCTTTATATCGCGCACCATAAAATAATGATACCTACCCTGATCATCGCGGACAATTATCGTATCTCCTATTTGAACAAGATGCAGATTGGTAAACACAGCATCCTGTCCGCCATACCAGTTTACGTGTCCCGCAAGAACAGCGCTGCCGACATCACCTGGGCGAACGCCTAAATTATACCAACCCACATCAATATCATTCGTAGGCACCGCCATGGATTTTCCTAGAATTCCTACAGAGGTGACAGGTGCTATTACGCCAATACTTTCAATAGCCAGCTCAACAGGAATTGAAGGTTTGGCCGGAGCTTCAACGGCAATGGCAGGTTTGGGAAGTTCCTCAAAGGTATTCAAATGTGATTTCGGCATTAGAAACAACGAACCAAAAGCAAGAATTGTCGCTAGAACCAGTATATTTCGAAGCGTATGTTTCATTAAAAACCAGTATATCAAATAACGACCCTTATGGTTTCTTATTGCAGCAATGGAATAACGACAACCACTTCGTAGGTGTATTCAGGTGGAATGGAATCTGGCGCTGCCTCGACAAAGAATTTTCGCATGACCTTATATCCCTCGTCATGCTTGACTAGCTTGTACCATTCACCAAATCCTGCAGCATAGCACTGGATTTTGGTTGACCCTGCCGCTATATCCTTATCATCAGCTGACGGATCAATGCTATTACAACTACCCTGCACTTCATCAACTAACGATGCTGTTACTGTTCCATTCTGATACGTTGTATCCAAAAATATGCGCGTTTTTGGGAATCCATCCAAATCCACGCCGCCTTCTTCATAGCGCCATGCGAATGCAGATGCTGGTGAATTTTTTTCAGATGCCGGAATTTCATCTTCAATAACAGTTACCGATTCTGTATTAACGCGAAATATAGCAGGATGCTTAACAGCGAGTGCTAGCACTACAGCCACAATGACGAGAACAAGGGCTATTATTATTTTAATGGGTATTTTCATATCATTTTTTATTTATTCTTCTCATAAAAATATCGCGATGTTTCAGCAATGAACTGCTTTTGCTTTTCAATATCCGATCCACGAGTCATGACGCATAACAAATAAGGGCGATCAGGGTAATATACGATCCCGCAATCATGAAGCTGGATTGGATTCTCCTTTATTCCTGAAAAACGCTCTCCGAATTTATGGGCAACTACCATATCCTTGGGAACCCCGGCAACAAGGCCTTCTCGGAATTGAGACTGGGAAAGAACCTCAAGTGCTTTTTCTGAAGAACTTCGTGACAGATACGTTGAATTGTAGAGGATTCGAAAAAATGCGGCGTAATCCTTCACTCGCAAATACACGTCATCGTTATTGCGCTCAATAGGAACATTGATTCGCTCAAACACTCCTTCTACATATGAATCAGGGATATTATATCCAAGAACATTGGCGGCCGTATTGTCAGAATACCGAATGGCAAGATCGATAAGCTCCTCCGGCGTATAGCTTTTACCTAGAACGGCTGTCTTTTCGGGAAGAATATTTTGAACAGGAGCATCATCTATATGTTCCTGAGTAACAGTAAATCGCTGAGAGGCAATCTCGGGATGCGCTTCAGCATACGCATAGTAGGCTATGATTAATGGCAGCTTTAAAAGACTCGCTGGTGAAAAATTTTCTTTTTCTTCAAGACCAATCCATATGCCATTATTAAGATCTCGGTAATAAACGGCGGCATCGGCAACACCAAGCTTTTTCTGCATATCAACAATATCCGAATGGACTTGCTGTATAGAAATGCCTCCAAGATTCGACTCTTTGATATTTTCATAATCAAGCAACGGGTTAGTAAAGACGTATTGACCAAATCCTTGTTCATATATTGCAACAGTTTTGTTATCAATTTTAGAACGACAAGCAAGAACAATGACGAAAACCAGCAAAATTATACATAGACTCCCCAGAACTGCAATAATGGTTTTTTTAGAAATCCTCATATGC